>CAZNSL010000150.1:0-5814 GCA_964574975.1 uncultured Alcaligenaceae bacterium
GGAGTGCAGGCGCTGCGACTTCCCTCCGGTCGCTCACGCTCCCGGCTCGCCGGGCTTGTACTCTTTAGCGCTCGCAAACGCCGCGAAACTACCCGGCCTGGATTCGAACCAGGACAAAGGGTACCAAAAACCCTTGTGCTACCGTTACACCACCGGGTAATCGCCCAGCACGGCTGGGCCTCTCGGGCGGACAGCGCGAGCCGCCGCAGGGTTCGGGCTGCGTCCTCAGCCGCGCCCGTTGGGCCATTGTAGCCGAGCGGCGGGGATCGGGAAAGTGCCGGTGGCGGGCGAGGCCGGGCGGGGCTACTATACCCAGATAACGACCGCTGGCGCACGTCTGCGCCCGCCCGACCCGACCGGAGGCGAACGGGCATGAGTGCCACCGCGTCGCGCACGATCCTCATCGTGGACGACAACCAGGGCCTTGCCACCCTGATCGAGAAATATCTCCGCCGCGAGGGGCTGCGCAGCGAGAGCGTCCCCGACGGCGCGCAAGCCCTCGCTTGGCTCTCCGGCCACCACGCCGACCTACTCCTGGTGACGCTCGCACTCGCCGACTGCAAGGCCGAGGACCTCTTCCGCGTCCTCGCCGAGCGACAGCAGCACATACCGGCCGTCGTGATGTGCGGCCACGGCGAGGAGCGCCAAGCCGTTGGCCTCTTGAAGAGCGGCGTCGCCCTCGACTACCTGATGAAGGACGGCACGCTCCTCGAACTCTTGCCGACCGTCGTCCGGCAGACCCTCGAACAGATCGGCCGCGACACGCTCTTGCAGGAGGCCGAGGCTGCCTACGAGCACCTGCGCAAGCACTACGAGATGATCCTGCACGCCGCCGGCGAGGGCATCTGCGGCTTGGACCTGCAAGGACGGATCACGTTCGTCAACCCGGCCGCCCTGCGTCTCCTGGGCTACGAGGCGACCGACATCCTCGGCCAGGACCTGGCCGCTCTGGCCGAACGGCCGTCGGCCGGTACCAACGGCCGGGTGCGCGACGCCCTGGCGGCCAACACGACGTTTCGCAGCCACGACCAGACCTTCTACCGCAAGGACGGCACCTCGTTCCCGATCGAGTACACCTCGACGCCGATCCGCGAAGACGGCCGTCAGATCGGCTCGGTGTTCGTCTTCAAGGACGTCAGTCAGCGCCGCAGCCTGGAAGAGCAGGTACGGCAGTCGCAGAAACTGGAGGCGGTCGGCCGACTGGCTGGTGGCGTCGCCCACGACTTCAACAACTCGCTGACCGTCATCTCCGGCTACAGCGAACTCTTGACCAGCAACCCGAGTCTCGACCAGCGGGCGCGCGAGGCCGTCGGCGAGATTCGGCGGTCCGCCGAGCGGGCCATTTCGGTGACGCGACAACTGCTCGCATTCAGCCGCAAGCAGATGCTCCAGCCGCGGCCGATCGATCTGAACGCCGTCATCGCCGATATCGCCAAGCTGATCCGCCGCATCATCGGCGAGGACGTGACTCTGACGACGCAACTTGCCGAAGGGCTGGCGTCGGTGACGGCCGACCCGGGGCAGTTGGAGCAGGTCGTGCTGAACATGGCCGTCAACGCCCGCGACGCCATGCCCGCGGGCGGCACACTGACCATCGCTACGGCCAACGCGACGGTGGACGTGGCCACGGCCCAGGCCACGCCCGGCCTGGCACCGGGCCGCTACGCGCTCTTGACCGTCAGCGACACGGGGATCGGTATGGACGCCGAGACGCAGTCGCGCGTGTTCGAACCGTTCTTCACCACCAAGGAGGCCGGCCGCGGCACCGGTCTGGGGTTGGCGACGGTGTACGGCATCGTGGTGCAGTCGGGCGGGTCGATCGACGTGCAGAGCGAACTGCATCGCGGCACCACGTTCCGCGTGCTGCTGCCTCAGACCGATCGGCCGCTGTCGAAACCGGCCGATTCGGCCGGCGCTGTGGCGTCGCTGGGCGGCACGGAAACGGTGCTGTTGGTCGAGGACGAGGAAGCAGTCCGCGGGCTGGCGGCGCGGGTGCTGCGCAGTTACGGCTACCAGGTGCTGGCGGCGGCCGACGCCGCCGAGGCCGAGCGGCTGGCGGCGACGGCGGGGCGGTTCCTACACCTCTTGTTGACCGACGTAGTGATGCCAGGCCGCAGCGGCCTGGAGTTGGCGCAGCGTCTCTTGCCGAGCCGGCCGAAGATGCGGGTGTTGTACATGTCCGGCTACGCGGACGACGCGATCGACCACCGCGGCGAGCTGGACGCGAACGCGGCGTTCCTGCCGAAGCCGTTCGTGCCGGAGGCGCTGGCGCGCAAGGTCCGCGAGGTGCTGGACGCGCCGCCCCCTAAGATGATGGCAGGGAGGGTGTGACGTGCACATGCTGATTACGAACGAATACGTCAGCCGCGAAGTTCGCACGCAACGGAAGCGGCTCGGACAAGACCGCAAAGACGAGGTCTGGGACGGAGTGTACGTCGTCATGCCGGAAACCAGTCCCGCCCACCAGTTACTGTTGGCCGAAATCTTGAACGCCTTGCGAGAGATCGTCAACGGGGGTGGCCTCGGCGTGACCATGCCTGGTACAAACGTCAGTGACCGGCCAAAGAACTGGAAGAAGAACTTCCGTGTGCCCGACGCCATTGTGCTACTGAACGATACCCGCGTGGTGACGAAAGACGCCTACCTGTACGGAGGCCCCGAGTTCCTCGTCGAGATCCAAAGTCCAGGCGATGAGACGGATCGAAAGGTTCCATTCTACGCGAAACTCGGCGTACGGGAGTTATTGATCGTCGGGCGCGACACGCGGGCCGTCCAACTTCTTTCCAACAACGGCGGCGAACTGCTGCACGTCGAACCGGATGCGGACGGGTGGCTAGCGAGCCAAGTCCTCCCGCTGGCCGTGCGGAAGGTTGTTCGCGGCAAAAAGCCGTTCACGGAAATCCGCCGCACCGACGGCAAGCCGGGCCGATGGACGTTCTGACCCCCGCCGCCGTCGTCCTCTGCGGCGGCCACTCGCGCCGCATGGGCCGGCCCAAGGCCGACCTGCCCTTCGGCAACTCCACGATGCTCGCCACCGTCGCCGCGACGCTCGCCACCGTTGCCAACCCGGTCGTCGTCGTCGCGGCCGTGGGCCAAGCGCTGCCACCGCTGCCGCCGGCCGTCGAAATCGTCCGCGACCCCGTACCCGACCAGGGGCCGTTGCGCGGACTGGCCGCGGGGTTGACCGCACTCGCCGGGCGAGCCCAGGTCGCGTTCGCCGCAGCGTGCGATCTGCCGTTGCTGACGCCGGCGTTCGTGCGGGCCGTGCTGGCCGAACTCGACGACGCCGACGCGGCCGTGCCCGTTGCCGACGGCCGGCCACATCCACTCGCCGCGGCGTACCGCGTCTCCGTAGTGTCGACCGCCGATCGTCTACTCGCCGACGGGCGGCGGCGGGTCGTCGACCTGCTCGATGCGGTGTGCGTCCGCCTCGTTCCGGCGGACGCGGGCTGTCTCGTCAATATCAACTCGCCGGACGAGTACGCCGCGGCTCGCCTTGCCAGCCTGCCGCCGACCGTGCTATAAGCGCATACGTCCGCCTGCCCCCCCGCGCTTCTCTCCACAAGGAGGTTCCCCGATGCGCATCCTCGGCTGGTCCCTCGCGAGTCTGCTCGCGGCCGCGCCGCTCGTTGCCCAGCAGCCGCCCGCCAAGCAGGCTCCGCCGGTCGTGCCGGCCGCGCCGCGCAACGTTACCTTTGACCCCGACCGCGACCCGCTCGACAAGCTCTTGCTCCAGTGGGAGCAGAAGATGAAGGGCTTGCAGTCGCTCTTTACGCCGGTCGTCAAGACCGAGAAGGATAACGTCCTCGGCGTGATGACCACGTACGAGGGCAGCGTGAAGCTGTTGCGACCGAACAAGGCCGAGCTGTACCTGGTCAAGAAGAACGCCCCGCCGAATACCTACGAGCGTTATCTCTGCACCGGCCCGTACCTGTACGAGTTCCGCCCGCAGCAGAAGTTGGTGCGCGTCCACGCCCTGCCGCAGAAGGCCCCCGGTCAGCCAGCCATCGACGACGGGTTCCTGTCCTTCCTCTTCGGCATCGAGGCCAAGGAGCTGAAGAAGCGCTACGATCTGACGTTGATGCGGCAGGACCAGTGGTACGGCTACGTCCACGTGAAGCCGCTGACGGCGGCCGACAAGGCGGAATTCAAGGAGGCCCGGCTAGCGATCCTGCTCACGACCATGCTGCCGGCCGAGATGATCTTCGTGCCGCCGAGCGGCGACGAGGTCCGCTGGAAGCTGGGGCCGATCGACGCGGCACGGCAACTCCGGCCGACCGACTTCGAGATGCCGAAGTTGCCGCCCGACTGGCAGATGCAGCAAGTGCCGACCGCACGCGTCGCGGCTCCGGCGGGACGGCCGGCCCCGATCCCGGCTGCGGTGCCGCCGACCAAAGTGCGGCAAGTGGGGCCGTGACCGGCGGGATATTGCCAGCCCGGAGCGCGCGCGACGGGTCGAGCGACCGTCGCTCGCGCTCCGGGCTGGCAATGCCCTCGTAACGCCCGCCGGTGTTCTCATCCATATCTCACGAAAAGTTCACTACTCCGAGTGTGTTACTACCTTGGGCGACAACGCCCTCTGGGTACGAATGTTCGCCCGCTGCGCGGCGGGCACACTTCTCGGCGAGGGAACTAACGATGCGAGCACTAGCGGCGTGGATTCTGGCGGCCGGCATCCTGGCAGCGGGCGCGACGATGGCCCAGCCGCCGGAGCGCGGCAAGGGCGGGCGCGGCGGCATGCGCGGCATGGGCGGCATGGGCGGCCAGCAGGGCGGCGTCATGCTGCTCAACAACAAGAGCGTCCAGGACGAGTTAAAGATCTCCGACGAGCAGAAGGACAAGATCAAGGCATTCATCGAAGACCAGGGCAAGAAGATGCAGGAGAAGATGGCCGACCTGCGCAGCGGCGGCGGCAACTTCCAGGACCCGGACTTCCGGAAGAAGATGGCCGACGATATGCGCAAATTCGGCGAGGAGGCGATGAAGGACCTCAAAGAGAAGAAGATCCTCAAAGACGAGCAAGTCCACCGCCTGCATCAGATTGGCTGGCAGCAACTCGGCCCGCAAGGCACTACCCACGACGAGCACGTGCAGAAGGCCCTCAAGCTGACCGGCGATCAGAAGGATAAGTACAAGTCGATGGTCGAAGAGTACACGAAGGACATGGGCGAGTTGCGCCGCGCGGCCTTCGGCGGCGACTCCGACGCCCAGAAGAAGATCGAGGCGCTCCGCAAGGAGATAAAGGAGAAATCCGTCGAAGTCCTGACGGCCGATCAGAAGAAAGCGTGGCACGAACTCGTCGGCAAGGAGTTCGAAGTGAAGCAGGAAGCCCGTACCGGCGGTGGCCGCGGCAAGCGGCCGGAGAAGAAGGGCTAGACGTTCTAACGTTCGGCCGAACCGCATAGCAGTGCTTCGCAGAAGCGCTCTTCAGCACACGAAGAACGCTTCTGCGAAGCGTCGCTCACCTCAACGGCCAATCGTCCGCCGCTTCGCGACCCGCACTTCGCAACTCACCGGTGCGTTGCCCAGCCACGCATCCCACGCCCCGTGGTCGGATACGTCGATGCCTTCGGCCAGGGCCGCTTTCTGCAAGTCGGTTTGTAGGTCGTGCAGGAAGTCGCCGTCCATCAGTTCCGGCACCTGCACCAGTTGCGCGTGCAACGTGCGGTAGACCAATTTGCGTTCGGCCAGTGGGTAGTCGTTCATCCGGTACCTCCTCACGGGCATTGTAGGCACCGCTACAACCATTCGTGGGAAGTTCCGGTCCAGTGACGCCGCGAGCCGAGCTTGCGAGGCGAGCGATCTTGCGCTCGC
>CAZNSL010000150.1:5824-9474 GCA_964574975.1 uncultured Alcaligenaceae bacterium
GCGCGCAACGCCATCTCGCGCCCGCCTCCCACGCTCGGCTCGCGGCGTCACAACGGCGTCACTTGGCCTCGATCAGGTCTTCGGCGTAGGTGCTCTTGAACGTGTACTTGCTGCCTTCGCCGCGGTGTTCGGGCAACTCCTGTTCGACTTTCGCCCGCACCGAGCGCAACCGGCCGTTGGCCGCGTCGAACCACGCATCGCCCTCGAACATCAGCGGTAACAGCGGTAGCCGGTCGGCCAGCGCCTCCGGCAGTTTCTTGACCGCCGTCTTGTAGCCGACGACCGTCAGCCCGCCGGAGACGCCCTTGCAGGTATAGGTCTGGGCCGCCTCGTACGCCTCGCCCGTGCCCTGCGGCGGATCGAAGCGAATCGTGTAGTCGCGAGCCCACGTCTGGCCGGCGGCCGGCTCGCCGCCGGGCAACGTCACCTTGAACGGCAAGTCGCACTCGATGCGGTTGGCCGGGCCGAATTTGCTCTCCTTGACCTCCAGCACTCGGCCGCGGGAATCGACGCGCACCACCGACAAGGGCGAGCCGACGAACTTCGTCATTTCCTCGCGCAGTGCTTGGTGACTCTCGTTCGGTTTGTCGGAGTCGAACACCATCGCCTCGCCGCTGGGCGGTTTCGTCTCCATGCGCAGCTTCACGACGGACATCTGCAGCGTCGCGGTGCCGTCGGCGTCGACGGCCAGGACCTGCCAGCGCTTGACGAGGTCGAGTTGCGTGGTGACCGTCGTCACCGACGGTTCCTTGCCGGTGAGGCTCTCGATGGCCGTGGTGGACTGGGCAACGCGGTAAGTGAGCGTCTGGCCGGGCTTCCACTGGAAGTGCGGCTCGGCGGCCGTTCCGGCGGCGGCGACGAGGACGACGGCGAGAAGGGAGAAGCGGCCGGCCATGCGTACGACTCCTGCGGCGGGCGATCCATCACGCCGGAGTCGATAGCAGGGCGAGGGCAGGGTGTCCAGTCCGGTCGAAAAAGCACGACGGCCCACGACGGGAGTTGTAACTCCCGCCGCGGGCCGTCGGGTTGACTTGGTCGGTTAGCGGTGCCGGCGACCGAAGCACCCGCCGCCGCAGCCGTGGCACCCGCCGTGACGGCCGTGGCAGCCACCGTGGCAGCCGTAGCTGACGCCGTGGCAGCCGCCGCCGTAGCAGCCACCGTAGCAGCTACCATAGCTCACGCCATAGCAGCCGCCGCCGTAGCAGCCACCGTAGCAGCTACCATAGCTGACGCCGTAGCAGCCGCCGCCACCGTAGCACCCGCCGCCGTAGCAGCTACCGTAGCTGACGCCGTAGCAGCCGCTGCCACCGTAGCACCCGCCGCCGTAGCAGCCGCCGTAGCAGCCGCCGTAGCAGCTCGCGTAGCTGACGCCGTAGCAGCCGCCGCAGCCGTGATTGCGGTGGCAGCCCGGGGCGTCCGTGGTGCCGCTGATCGCCAGGGCCAGAATCACTCCGTACATAGTAGCAACCTCCCAGGTTGACCCGAAAACCTCCTGCGGGCGACGCCACGTCCCCGCGAACGGAACGATATTCAACAAGGTTAGCTGGGCCGTGTCAATAGGTTAGTGAGGATAAATAGTTTGTAACGATTGAAATATGTGGGAGTGCTGACGCATGTACAGCGAATGATGGGGATGCGCACGAGTTTTCCGGCTCCGCAGGCCATTTTCGCTTCGCTCTGGCACACGTTTTCCGCCCATGAGACCGATGCTGCCGGACGCGGCTGCCCTATCGCGGACCGGTCGCTCGCAGTACACTTGCCCCGCCCACGGTGGACTAGACGGAGACGGCGCATGAAGCGGACAGGTATTTGGGCGGCGGTGGTCCTCATCCTGGCCGCCGTGGTTGGTCTGCCGTGGGGCGTCAACGCACACCGCGAGAAGAACATCCGCAACTTTCGCGTCGTCGAGCCGGGCGTCCTGTATCGCAGCGGCCAGATGAGCCTGGCCGGCTTCGAGAAAATGGTGACCACCTACGGCATCCGCACCGTCGTCACCCTGCGCGACGCCGACGTGGAAGGCGACCGCCCGCCGGACGCCGACGAGGAGGCGCTCGCCCGCAAGCTCGATCTCCGACACGTCCGCATCCGACCGCGGGCGTGGTGGTCCGAATCCGGCCCGGCCCCGGTCGAAGCCGGCGTCGCGCAGTTCCTGGCCGCGATGGACGACCCGGCCCACTACCCGGTCTTGCTCCACTGTTTCGCCGGCATCCACCGCACCGGGTCGTACGTCGCGGTCTACCGCATGGAGTACGACCGCTGGTCGAACGCCCGCGCGCTCGACGAGTTGCGGGCGGGCGGCTACGACCACCTCGATGACGAGTGGGACGTGCGTGGCTTCCTGGAGTCGTACCGACCGCGTTGGATGCGTGGCACCGCGGCGGTCGAGGGCCGACCGGCGGCCGGCGGTGTAGACTAACGCCGTCGCCTACACGCCGTCGGGACGGGGCCGCGCTTCATGGACAAGTTGGGACTGGTCGGGTTCTCCGGATCGGGCAAGAGCACGGTCTTCCGCTGGCTGACCGGTGTCGTCCCCGATCCGTCGAAGGTGCAGCAGGGCCAGACGGGCGTGGCCAAGTTGCCCGACTCGCGCGTCGACCGAATGGCTGCCATTTTCGACCCGAAGAAGACGGTCTACGCCGAACTGGCGTTCCTCGACACGCCGGGTCTCGACCTCACCGAGCGGCGCGACAACCCGCGCCGACTCGGCATCCTCAAGGAGTCGACCGGGCTGGTCGTCGTCCTCAACGGCTACTCCGGCGGCAATCTGGCCGAGGAGCTACGCCGCTTCCGCGACGAGATGGTCTTCGCCGATCTGGAGATCATCACCAACCGCCTCCAGAAGCTCGAGGCGAACCTCAAGAAGCCGCGGCCGCAGAAGGAGAAGGACGCCGACTTGCTCGAGCAGTCGGTCCTCCAACGGCTGGTGGCGATGCTCGAAGCCGGCGAGTTGCCGCGAGACAAGGCGCTGAAGCCGGATGAGGAGAAGGCGATCCGCTCGTACCAACTGTTGACGGTGAAGCCGGAAGTAGTGTTCGTCAACCAGGGCGATGCGGCTGTCGGTAAGCCGCTGCCGGCGGACTTGCTTGCGCTCGCACCGGCGGCGATGGCCTCGCCGGCGAAGCTGGAATTGGAGTTGGCGGAGCTATCGCCGGAGGACCGAGCGGCGTTCGCGGCCGATCTGGGCATCGGCGAGTCGCAGCGCGACGACATCCTGCGGGCGATGTTCGCCGGCTTGGGCAAGATCGTGTTCCTGACGGTCGGCGAGGACGAGTGCCGGGCGTGGCCGATCCGCAAGGGTGCGACGGCGGTCGAGGGGGCCGGCGAGATTCACACAGACCTGTCGAACCGCTTCGTGCGGGCGGAGGTGGTCGGTTACGACGACTTCTGCCGCGTCGGCTCAATGAAGGAAGCGAAGGCCCAAGGCGTCTACCGCCTGGAGGGCAAAACCTACGTCGTGCAGGACGGCGACATCATGCACATCCTGGCGAGTACCTAACGCACCGCGCCGAGCCGGTGAAGGCACCGCTGGTGGCAATGCCCAGCTGCTGCGAGCACTTCTGCCCCGCCCCCTGGGGCAGCGAGAAGCCGACCACGTGCAGCGCCGCGTTCGCGACGCCGAACTGCCGGGCGGCGTCGGCCTGGCCGGGGGC
>CAZNSL010000151.1:0-9455 GCA_964574975.1 uncultured Alcaligenaceae bacterium
AGGCCGCGATGGCCGCGAACAAAAACGATCGCGACCGCTGCGTGAACTCCCGGCCGAGCGACTTGCCCTTGTTGACCTCGACGGGCAGGTGCCGCGGGCGCAGCCGCGCCACCCCGACGCGGTCGGCCAGGGCGGCCGCGAGCTCCACTTGCCGGCTGACGACCTTGCTCACCGACTGATGGCTGGCAAGGACCACCGGCCGACGCCCGGTCAGAACTTCCTGGGCCGCACCCGCCAGCGAGTCCAGCCCGCCCGAGAACAGTACGACCTCCTCGCACTCGACGGTGCCGGCCGGGTCGATGTCGTCGAAGAGATACTGGTCCAGCCCCCGGCACACTGCCAAGGGGCGAAACCCGAACTCGAACTCGTGGTCGTCGGTGAGGGTGGTCAGGCATTCGGCCAGCGCGGCCTGCACGTTGGCCGAATTCCACACTTCGGGGACGCGTACGGGAATCTCGAAGCGAACCCGACGACGCCACCGGTCGCCATAATCGATCTCCTTCGGGCCGCCGCGCGGCACCACCTGGTCGCCGGCGTAGAAGTAGGCAGCAATCTCCAGCAGGTCGATGCACACCGGCGGCGCGTTGGCGGCGAGTTTACGAGCGAGTCGGCTCAGGCCGACGTGAACGTCGCGCCGCCCGGGGCCGATGCGCAGGCTGACCTCGCGCGCCGCCCGCCAGGCGCGGGGCCGGTTGGCCGGCCGCCCCGGCCCACAGACCACCAGGCGCGGTTCAGCCATCGCGGCCTCCGCGCACGAGTACCTGATGACGGATCTTCTTGATGCAATGGGTTACGAACCGCCGTGCTTTGGGTCGGTCGATGCCCTCCTGGAAGTTGTGCTTCGAATACCATTCTCCCGCGTAGCGGTGGGTCACGCCAGCCGCTTCGCGGCAATGGACCGACAACTGCTCGTTGAACCGGTCGTGGGCTTTCGTGTCCTCGAACACGCCGTTGCCGCCGACGTGCAGACCGAGCTCCCGGCCGAGGTGGTACTTCAGGAACCGGGCGGTGAAGCAAGAGTAGAATTCGTGAGCGAGTCCCGCGAACCCCTTCTGCGTCGACAGGTCGCGTACCGATCGTTGAACTTCGGCCGGCGTCGTCTCGAACAGGTTGGACGACTTGCGGCCGACGCAGGCGGTGAGCGCCTCGACGGCCGCCAACCGAGCCATCTCGCCCAGGTCGGTGCGACCGGTCAAGCGCAATTGGCGATCGGCCGCGTCCGCGAACGCCGAGGTCAGATCGAACAGGTCGGGCGCGTCACCGACTCGGACGCCCGCGTCGCGCAGCGAGCCGACGAAGTCCGGTCCGCGTGCCGAAAGGACAAGTTGCGTCAGTAGGTGGAGCGGGTCGGCGACGCCCGGGTCCTTGCCGGCCCGGTCCAGGCCGGCGGCCGCGGCCTCGGTCGTTGCCGCGGCAACGGCGGCCACGTCCGCGTCCGCGGCGATCAGCCCGATGGTGTGCCGCCAGCGCGCGGTGTCGGGCAGCGTTCCGAGTCGGATGTGACCCACGGGTGAGCGACCCTCCGGTCCGACCGCTAGTGCGGCCGCGCCGAAGAAAGGCTATCCGTTCGTTGGTGCAAATACTACGTCGGTTGAGCAATTGGATTACCGTCGAGGTCATGAACGGCTTTGCAATCCTGGGACGTGCGTCTCGCATGAACCGCTGAAGTCCATTGCCCCACAAGATGTTGGGGCGACGGCGCTTAATGGTGACGGCGCGGCGTGTCCGCAGAATCGTCGGTAATCCAAGTAGGAAACGCCCGGACGCTCTTAATGAGAATCACAAAGCCGTTCATGACCTCATTACCGTCGAGCCGTCGCTTGAAGTCGGGCCCACAACTTGCGTTGCCGTTTCCAATCGGGCGTCAGGGCAATCGGCTGGAGGTCCCGCAGAATGATCGGGTCGCGGCCCGCCGCGGTCGGCGGCAGGAACAGCAGTGCCTCCTGGATGTCCGGAGCGAGGTTCAGCAGGTTCAGGATCTGGCTGACCCGCGCCCGCGTCACGTGCCCCAGCCGCGCCAGTTCTGCCGCATTCGGCACCGCCCCCTCCCGAAGCAGGCGGTCGAGCCGCAGGGCCAACGCCATTAACCGCGCCACCCGCGGTACGCGCCCCGGCGGCGGGGCCGCCGGAGCCGGCCCAGCCCGAAGTTCCTTGCGCTTCCCCGACCGCCCGAAGTGGACGTGGGCCTCGAACGTCAGTGTCGTCATGCGATCCGCCCCTGCGTCTGCGCTGCCAGTTCGCCGGCCAGCGCCTTGATCCCGGTCGCGTGGAAGGTGACCGCCACCGACCCCCGCGCCCCGTCGTACACCACCCGCTCCACCAGCAGGCCCACCACCCGCGCCTGCTCGTGCGGCGTCAGCGTGTCCCACACCGGGCTGAACAACGACAACGCCCGCGCCGCTTCCGCGTCATCGACCATCTGCTCCCGCACGCCGGCGATCTGCTCGCGCACCTTCCGCACGCGCGCCTCGACGCCCGCGATCCGCTCCTGGAGGTCGGCCAGCCGGGCGACCACCGCCGCGTTGTCCCCGCCGGGTCGCACCGCGCCGGAGAGCCGACGCACGTCGCCGTGCCAGCCGGCCAGGTCCTTCTCCAGCCCCTTACGTTCCGACTCCAACTCGGCGGTGCGGGCGTCGGCCTGGACGCGGGCCTGGGCCAGCACCTCCCGCCGCAGTGCCGGGTCGGACCCGACGCGGCGAATCTGGTCCACCACGAACCGCTCGACCTCGTCGGCCGGCACCGACTTCGACGGGCAGGCGTCCCACCCCCGCTTCTGCGCCGCCGCGCAGACGTAGTAGCGGTAGCGCCGTGCCTTTTGCTTGGTCGTGTGCGACGGCGTCATGGCGCAGCCGCACGGGCCACAGACGAGGATGCCCTTGAGGAGCGCCCCGAACTGGTTGCGCACCGGCGCGCCGCCGGTCGAACCATTGCGCCGCAACAGCGCCTGCACGTTCTCGAAGACCGCCGGGTCCACGACCGCGGGGTGTTCGCCGTCGTGGACCTCGTCCTTGTAGCGCACCTGGCCCACGTAGGCGACGTTGGTCAGCAGTCGGTACAGGCTCGTCCGCGTGAACGCCTTGCCGCCCCGCTCGGTGCCCGCGCGGGTGGTCCACCGCTTGTTGGCCCAGCCGCGGCCTTCGAGGGCGCGCACCGCCGGCAGGAGCGACTCGTGCTCCAGGTAGAGGTTGAAGATCGTTCGCACCCGCTCGGCCTCGGCGGCGTTAACCTTCAGCTTGGAGTTCTCCAGGTCGTAGCCCAAGAGCGGCATGCCGCCGGACCACTTGCCTTTGCGGCGGGTGGCGGCGATCTTGTCCCGCGTCCGCTCGGCGATGATCTCGCGCTCGAACTGCGCGAACGAGAGCAGGACGTTCAGCACCAGCCGGCCCATCGACGTGGCGGATAGAGTCGAATGAGGGCGCAGAACCGACAAGCGTCGGCTGTTTCCCCCAAGCGCTCTCCGAACCGTGCGAGCAGCTTTCACTGCACACGGCTCTCCAGATACTCCTTGGTGACTTCCTGGCTGAGCAGGTGCCACAGGTCGAACTTGCCCCGATAAATCTGTGCGGCCACGTCACGCAAGCTCCGCTTCAGAGGAGTCCAGCAAATCAGGTACTCCCGTCGCGGTTGGCCGTTGTGATCGTTTGTCTCGGCCATCCAGGTTTTCTGACCACCCTTCGGATTCCCCGGCAACGCGGGACAACGAGTCATCCAACGCTTGGCCGCAGCCCCGATGTGGCAGTCATGTTTCCGCGAGACGTACGCACCATACAGACTCCACACCCGCGACAGCAGGTAATGGAAGGCCCTGTTGGGAGCGGTGGCGCAACTGTAGTAGTCCATCCACCCCCGCAGGATGCTGTTGATCCGCCGAATCACTTCCACTTCTGGTTGGCTCTGACACCGACAGATGTCTCGAATCAGTTCGATCTTGGCGTTGACCGATTCGTAAGGGATCGTCAGCTTGACGCGCGGTTGAGTACCCGTGTCCCCCTTCTTGGGCAAGAACTTGTAGCCCAAGAAGGTGAACCCCTCCGTCACGTGCGTAATCGCCGTTTTCTCGGGACTCAGCACCAGTCGGAGGTTTTCGGCCACCCAAGCCGTGAGTTTCGCCTCGATCCGTTCCGCTTCGGTCTTCGGCAAACTGCGTATCACGATCACGAAGTCGTCCGCGTAGCGCACGTAGGTGATTCTGGGTTTGATCGGACTTGAAAGGTAAGGCGCTGCCTTGCGTTGCTTGAGCAGCGCCCGGAGTTCGGCACGCAGGTCGTCGGCGTTGCCGACCGTCTTCCGCCTGCCATCCAGTATGGCCCGGATGTAGTTGATCCGACCGTGGATCCGCTTCCATTCCGGGTTCTCACGCTGTGCCGTCTCCTGCTTGCTCTGCGAAGGCTCCTGGTTCGCCCCGAACTCGCGCAACACGTACTGGTCCAGTTCGTGGAGGTAAATGTTGGCGAGCAGCGGTGACAGGACGCCTCCCTGTGGAGTCCCGGCTTTCGTCGGGTTCCACTGCTCACGCTCGAAGTACCCCGCTTGGAGGAATTGAGCAATGAGCCGGAGCAAGTGATCGTCCGCGATCCGCCGTTGGAGCCGGCGGATCAAGATGTGGTGGTTGACGTTATCGAAGCATCCTTGGATATCGCCTTCCACAACCCAGTCGATCCGAACTTTGGGATTGTCGTAAATCGCAGCAAGTGCGGTGTGACACCCACGCCGAGGCCGGAAGCCGTGCGAGCAGTCCAAGAAGACCGGTTCGTAGAGGGCTTCCAGAATCAGTTTGAGCGCACACTGAACGACGCGGTCCGCAAAGGTCGGAATCCCCAGTGGGCGTCGCTTACCGGACTTCTTGGGGATGTACACGCGCCGCACCGGGGTCGGGGTGTAAGTCCCGTCCCGGAGAGAGCGTGCGAGTTCCTCGGCCTGGGCGAGCGACCAATCGGTCTTGGTCCGTCCGTCCACGCCGGGTGTACCCGATCCCTTGTTGTCTTTGATTTGTTCAAAGGCAAACATCAGGAAGTCCGTCTTCGCGACCTCCCGAAACAGGCGGTCGAACCGCTTGCTCGGGTCAGCCTTGGCCAGTCGTACCAGTCGGTGAAGTCGATGCACCACGATCATGTGAGGTCTTGCCCTCTCGTTGGTTCGTCGAATTCCCGAGTATCCTGTTCCCCTTCGCTCCACGGGCGTTGCCCCGCTTCATCGCTACTATGGGAACTCTGCCATCGGAGGGGCATTCCCGCACAGACCGGGTTAACCATCCCCTTCGACTTCTCCGGTAGCTGTTGACGCATTTGTTCGATGGACGTAGGCCCCTCGTTCGCGCTTTGATATGCAACGAAGACATGTTGTGATCGGACTTCGGGGTATCGGACAGCCCCTCGTTCCTGGGCGGAGAACCCGCCGGTCACGCCGCTCAACACTACGGCGCTAGACCCCCTCGCCCCGATAGCTGGTGAGGCGACCGCAAGCATCACGGACAGACGCTGAGGTTCAAGCAGTGTAGCCTTGGCCATATCCATCTTCTCTTGGGGAACCTCCAAGGGAGCCAGCCTCCCCGTGTTCCCCGTTGCCCCCCGAGAGCTAACCAACTTGACCGGGTTCTGCCAGCCAAGCCGTCGGGGTGGAGACACGCCACTGTCCTGGCGTGGTGGTTTAAACCGCGTTAAGCGGTCCCACTTGCGTAAACAACCCGAACGGACGCCCTGTTGAACTGCTGGGTGACCGAGACGAACGACACCTTGGCCTCGTCGAAGGCCTGCATCAGCCGGGCGAAGTCGAGCAGGCTGCGAGACAGGCGGTCTACCTTGTAGACCACCACGCAGTCGACGCGGCCGGCGGCGATGTCGGCCATGAGCCGGCGCAGGGCCGGGCGGTCCATGTTGCCGCCGGTGAAGCCGCCGTCGTCGTAGCGGTCGGGCAAGAGCGTCCAGCCCTCGGCCCGCTGGCTGGCGACGAAGGCGGCGGCGCTCTCGCGCTGGGCGTCGAGGGAGTTGAACTCCTGCTCCAACCCCTCCTCGGTGGACTTTCGGGTGTAGCAGGCGCAGCGGACGATCTTCAGGCTGGCCGGTGCCTCGTCGTTGGGGATTCGCCTCACCGGTCACCCCCGGTTCCGCCGAGACGGAAGAAGAGGAAGCCGTTGCAGTGCGACCCGGTCACGGCCCGCGCGGCGGCGCTGAGCGAACCGTAGACGCGGCCCTGGTACTCGAAACCGGCGGCCAGGACCTTCACCTGGATCGACTGGCCCTTGTACTCGCGGGCGATCACCGAGCCGGGCGGGGGCAGGCGGCCATCGGACGGGGCGATCACCGGCTCCGGCGGCGTCTCGGCTAGGACAGCGGATGCGACCGGAGAACGGGTCATGGGCAGCGTGGTCCGCAGGTCGGCGTCGCGGGCCAGTTCGTCGGCCCGGCGGCGGGCGCGTTCGCTCAGGTCGCCCTCCGCTAGCGCCTGCGCCCGCCAGGCAATGCGCTTGACCAGCCAGACCTTGTTGTGCCCGCGGGTGGCCTCGCCGAACAACTCGGCGTAGCGCCCTTGCAACTGCTTGACGGTCATCCGCTTCAGCGCGGCGACCTCGGACGCGACGGTCGTCTCCATCGAAATCTCTCCTCTTGGGGGCGACTTGGTGCCGTTAACCCACGGGTCCACTGAGCCTCAACTCGGCGGCAACCTCAAGGCCACCTGCCGAGGATTCGGGGAGATTCTGCGGGGCCGAAATCGGCGGTTCCGGCGAGAGTTGCAGGCGCAGGAGGCCGCGGGCCAGGATCGCCGCGACCTCGCGGAAGCGGTCGGCTGGCGAGAGGGGAATGGGGTTGGGGGACGGTCGCACGGGTGCCTCCGGTGGTACGGGGACGCCCACAGCGACCTTCGCCCGGCGACCGGAGCGCTGTCTGGCAGGGCCGGCGAACCGGCCCTACAGTGCTATTACCCGGTCGGGAAGCGAGACGACGGGCGCGTTAACCGGATTGTGGCCGCTCTCGCGCGTCTCGGAGAGTTCGAGAGTGAGTCATTCGGGGTCCGAACGTAACCCATAGGGTTACGTCCGGACCCCGAATGATCTCTCGAACTCGGAGGCGAGAGTCGTTGGGCGTTGGCGAATCGCAAAGCGTTGTCGGGGAATGGTATAAACGCGAAACGCCATGAGCACATGCTCATGGCGTTCTGCGTTAACCCGTCGGTCGGGCGATTCCGTAGACGGATCGTTTAGCTCCCCGAGTTGGACTCGAACCAACAACCGTCCGATTAACAGACCGTTGCTCGGCGGTTGTAACCCAAGAAAACACAGCACTTACGGCGAGTGAGTCGCCGGCATGTACCGCGGTATGTACCAACCCGGTCGAAATCGCCCCCGACTTGGCCCGTGTCGTCGATTCGTGGGCGTCGCTGCCGGCCCCGATCCAACGCGCGATCCTCGCACTCATCGACAGTGGAGGAGGGCGGCAACCCTGACGGCATTTGGTTCTGAGACGCTATTTCCCGGCTCACCTTGGCCCCACCAAGACGTTCTGGAGCGCCTGGTAGCCCCCAAACCATCCAGAGCTTGAACGCGCGGCGACGGGTATGCATTCGGACTTGCTTTTCGCTCATCCCCAGCGGGCGACTGAAATACCCCGACGAGTGCCACGGCGAACGCAGAGTATTCGTGCGGGTCGAAGGCATCGACCGTCGGCGACGGAGTTGGCGTCGTAACTCGGCCACCAGCCTGCCGCAGCGGCCGGTTGACAGCAAACGATGTTGTGGCAAGGGTGGATTGCAACAATTTAGTTTATCGCCGCTCGCCACTGCAGTTGCCCGGTTCGCCGCTACTGGTCGCGGACTCCAGTTGAAGCCGTCGTGGCAGAGCGGGTTCCGGTCACGCCACAGGGGCGACGCATTCTGGCCCGTCGTTCCTCGGGCGGTTCACTGCCGTGCCGACCTCGACGACCGCCATCCGGTCGGCTGGATCGAGTGCGAGAGCGTCTGCCGGGCGGCGTGACGTGGTGGCTCCCTTTGCTCATTTCTTCGCATCGGACGGGACATCAAGATTCGCCCGGTTCGACATCATCCACCGGCCCCATCGCTCATCCCAATCCC
The DNA here is from genome assembly GCA_964574975.1 of uncultured Alcaligenaceae bacterium. Lineage (GTDB taxonomy): Bacteria > Planctomycetota > Planctomycetia > Gemmatales > Gemmataceae > JAXMAS01. The sequence continues at coordinate 8,065 of CAZNSL010000151.1, forward strand.
GGACCCTCAGGTTTTGGAACGGCGCGGCTGCGTTGGACGCGAAGGCGCTGGTGACGAGAAGGAAGTCGCCGAACGCATCCGGCAGTTCGGGGTGGATGCGCCGCAGCACGTCCCGACGGACGAGCATCCCTTCCTGGTTGGCGTTACGCATGTGCAGGCGGAACTGCCACTGGTCGGTCCCGTTCATCAGCCACGGCCGGCCAACCTTGCTCTCCCGGCCCCGTGCGCCGTTGGTGATCTCGGGCGGGTCGCCCGGCCGCCACGGGCGGCGATCCGCCTCGCGGCATACGGCCCACGCCGCACTGTTGGCCCGCATTGCGCGGACGAAGTGAGCCGCGTTACCGGTGTCGTCCTTCGTCCACCCGCCGACAGCAGGCGGAGCCACGGCCACGCGGGCCGCGGGGAAGGGGACCGTTGTCGAGTCCGACGGACATCGCTTCAGGAGGGCCGACAGACGCGATATGGGGACCGCGAAGTTCAGGTTCTCGCCGCCCAAGAGGCCGTACCCGAGCGTCGTGACCCCAACGACGCTGCCGGATGGGCTGAGCAACGGCCCGCCGCTTGAGCCTTTGCTAATCGGGGCCGATGTCTGGATCAACGCGGGCATTTCCGGGAAGTCTGCCATCGCCCCGGCCGGCCGGTGGCCGCTCACCAGACCGTCGCTCAGCGTGTGAGAGAACCCCAGCGGAGAGCCGATGGCGAATACCTTACCGCCGACCGGGGGCAGCGCGTCGTCGGCCAAGGGAAGCGGATTGAGGCCGGTTCGGTCGTTGAGCTTGAGGACGGCCAAGTCGCCATCGCGGTCCAGCGCAACCGCGCCTGTGGCCGTGCGCGTCACCCCGTCGGCGAACGTTGCTTCGACTCTCACGGCCCCTTCGACGACGTGATAGTTGGTCGCGATCAGGCCGTCCGCGCGGACGACGAATCCCGACCCGAGAACGGTCGCGTCGGCGTTGCGGCCATCGCACCGCAATTGAACAACTGACGGCGAACACCGCGAGAAGATCGTGTCGGGCGTGTGGGCCGTGGGCACGGCCGGCTCAGACCGGGCCTCCGCGACGGGCGTCGCGTTCGCGGGGGTGCGAGCCAGTTGGCCGACGAAGGACGCGGTTGCCGCGCCGGCCGCGATGCCGACGACGGCAGCCGTCATCGCTTTGAGGTTTGCCATGACCGCCCTGGCGCTGGAGTTCGACGGCGTCCCGGTGACGCCGCGAAACCATAGCTCGCGTCCATCACTGGTGCAAGCGGCCCAAGCGCACGCGACTCCGCATTCCAAGGTGCCAATGACGTTTGGCAATCGAATGTTGAGCCAAATCTCTGTCACCCTTACTCCACCCGACTCGGGCGACTATGGCGATAAACCGGCCGCCGCCGGTTGATCGCCATAGTCG
>CAZNSL010000152.1:0-9439 GCA_964574975.1 uncultured Alcaligenaceae bacterium
GAAAAGCGAACGCGCCGCGTCCGGCCAGGACAATTCCGCGGTCGGCCGCTACCACATTCTGGCGTCGTTGCCGAAATCGGTTAAAGTTGGATCGAGGGCGGACCACCACACAGGCCGCCCGCGAGTGACGGCCAACCACACCTCCCGGAGACCCAATTCATGCTCCGACTCCGCCGGCCGACGACCGTCGCCCAGCACCCGCCGTAGCTCTGCCCGATGGCGCGGGCGCGGGTCGCCCGTGGCACCTTCAACACACCGGGGTCCGCCGCACGCCGTGCGGCGGACCCTTGTCGTTTTCGGGAGCGATCCGGGGTGCTCTTGCCGCGGGGGACGTGCACGACGGGAGTGCCGTCACTTCTCCTTGTCGAACTCGATGCGGTCGTACACATCGCTGAGCTTCAACGTCACGCCAATGCTGTCGATGACGAGTCGGCCTCTCAGGCCGAGGACGCGGCGGTACGTCCACGTCTCGCCGTCGATGCGCGTGTAATGGTCAACGCACGCCCGGTCCTGGGCGACGAGGATGTAATCGGTCAGCGTCGGGTTGTAGGTCTGGTAGCGGTCGAACTTGGTGTTCCGGTCGAACAACTCCGTCGAAGGGGACAAGACCTCGATGATCACTTTCGGGTTGGCCAGCACATCCTCGCGGCCGTCGCGGGATTCGGGTGAGCCGCAAACGATCACGAGATCCGGGTACGAATACATGCCGCGGGTGTTTCTCCGGGCCGGGGCGGTTGGCCCACTGCGGACTTTCATGTCCTTGACGTATGCGCGACAGTCGCGACCCCGCAACTGGCCGTTAACGATACCCGCAAGGTTCGACGAGATATCGCCGTGGCGGAAATTCTCGCCGGCCATCGCGAAGATTTCGCCATCGACGTAAATGTGCTTTTCGTCGACCGCGGCTCGCTCGAACTCCAGGTACTCCGCTTCGGTCATCGGCCCCGGCTTCGTCTTCGGCAACCCCATCGACCCGCCCTCCCCGCGGCATCCTACGGTACACCGGTCGCCGCCAACAAGGCCGGTTACGTCAGTACGTTGGTCGCCGCAACGGCCCTTCGTCGCTCAAGATCGCACGCAGCGTTGCTTCGACTTGCCGGTTCGACGTTGGGCAACCGAGCCAACGCCGAGCGACGCCGCCGGCCCGCTGGTTGGGAGTGCGTCTCGCACTTCGGGCAACGCGAAGAACAGCCGCAACAGGTTGTCCATCGCCCGCGACTGGATCAGCACGCCGTTGACCCAGCGGGAAACCGTCTCCGGCGCGACGCCGATCCGCGCGGCCAACTCCTGCTGCTTCAAGCCGAGCCGTTCGATGGCCGCCTTCATCTGAGCCGGCGCGAGCAACGCGAGGCGCGCACGCAGTGCGTCGGTGACGAGGTCGTCCACGGCTTCGGTTATGACCGTCGTGCCGCACGTCGAACAGCGTGGGACTTCGATGCCCGGCAGAACGAGGTCGTAAACGACCCCGTCGTGCTTGACCTGGGTCGCGTGGTCCAAGACGGTCGGGACGACGGTTGCTGTCAGGCAGTTAGCGCATGGCCACGGAAAGGGCCGAGCCTTGCGAGCGTCTGACTTCTTTCGGGCCACGGATAACCTCTGCCCTCAGGTGGGCTTGATCTGGACGACGTATATGATTGGCTCATCCTTGCTGCTGAACGATTCCGGAAACAGTCTCGTCTCGACGTAGAGCTTGACGCCGTTGATCGTCGGGCGCAAATCGAAGTGCCATTCCCATTTCCCGCGCCAAAGCTGACGCTCCTCACGGACCTGATCGATCTCACCACCTTCAACGCAAACGTAGTGGTGTAGCCGCTCCTTGAAGTGCCGAACGGTTACGCCTTCGAGCGTCGTCCGCAAACCTTCTGCGGCACGGCCTTCAAGTTCGATGGCTCCCTCGACCTTCCATTCCGTCAGCGCTTGCGTGTATCTCGCCAGGATGTCCGGGTCGGTGAGGCGGGCCATGCAGAATGTCCTTGAAACTCGCCCACCTGGGTCATCATACCTCGAAATTGATCTAAGTCAATTGCAAGTCGGTTGACTTAGATCAATTATTCTTGGCCGATGCTAATAGGTCGGCCGCCGCAGTGGCCCTTCGTCGCTCACGAGCGCACACAGCGCCGCGTCGTACAGCACCGGCCGCACATCGCGCGGTTTGCCGTCCACCACGACCGCGCGCTTCATCAGCCGCACGCCGTGGCTGTAGTCGACGTAGCGGTTGACGTGCGATACGTTCAGCGGCTGGATCGGCACGCCGTCCAGCTTGTGCCAGCCGTAGATCGCCACGCGCTTCGGCTTCTCCGCCAGGCGGTTCGTCACCACCACATCCTTCTTGATACCGGCGACCAACTCGCCGAGCGGCTTGCCCGCCCGCTGGGCCTCGATGAGCCGATGATGTTGGACGAACGTCTCGACGGCCTCGCGGGCTTCCGTCAGCGGCCGCGGCTCCAGCTTCACCGTCGCGGCTCGGTACATGTCGTTGACGAGCTTGCGCGTCGGCAGGGCGCAGCCGAAGGCGTCGGCGACGCGGGCTGCCGTCATCGGCGTCATCGGCACGCGCACGAAGTCGGCGTCGCTGCCGACGGCCAGGTAGTCCGGCATCACCGCGACCGTCGCGGTGTGGCCGTTGGCCGATACGGTAATCGTCTTGAACTGGCGCAGGAAGTCGGGCAGGTTGCCGCGGAGGAGTTCGGCTGCGATCGCCCCCTCGCGCTCGGCCGGCGGCAGAGCGGCGACCTTCTCCATGAACGCAGTCCCGCCGACGGCATCGGCCGGGCGCGGCGGGATCGCCGGAGCCGGTTGCACCCATTTGGCGTAGGCCCGCGGTTTGCCGAACGCGGCGCGGTCGTCGAGGCCGCGCGACAGGCCGTTCATCTCGCCGACGAGCGCCGTGTGCAGAATCGCGTTTGCCGGGTTCGCGTGGACGATGAGCGCGAGCCGGCCGCCGAGGGCCGTGCGCGTCGTCGCGTCGCCATCGGTTGCTTCGGCGAACTCCACGTCCTTGGCGAACCGCGAGCGCATGCGCTCGGTGGCGCGGAAGGTGCCACCGTCGGGGCCGACGACGCGCTTGCCGTTGAGCGTAATGTTGCGGTCGTCGTAGGCGATGACGACCAGCCGGCGGGCATCGTCGTCCTCCAGCCACGCGAGCAGCTTGTCGCCGTGGCCGTCGGCATCGCTGTAGGAATAGTTGGCGTCGAGGAAGACGATGCGGCGCACGTCGGCCGGGATCGCGGCGGCGGCGTTCAGGAAGCCGAAGAGGAAGCTGCCGCCGCCGCTGTGGCACGCCAACTCGACGGCATCGACGCGCGGCAGCCAGCCGCGGACGGCCGCCAATGCCGCGACGATCCGCGCCGGACTGTCGGTGTGTTTCTTCCGCCACGCGGGCCAGCTCAGGCCGTCGGCCTCGAAGCACGACAGGACGACGTTTTCGCCGGGTGTCGCGTTGCGTAGCCGGCGCACCTGCGCGACGACGTGCTGGATGTCGAAGTGCCAATCGAGGCCGTCGGCCTTGGCGCAGCCGAGGGTCTGTTCGATGCTGTTGCCGTTGGGCGTCGCAAAGGCGACGAGCCGCGTCGGCTTCGTTGGGTCGTAGTCGCCGGCCACGTTGACGACGACGCGGATGCCGTCGCCGACCCACTCCTCGCGCACCTGCTCGTTGTACCACGGGCTGCGGCGGAAGCCGGGCACATCGGCGGCGTGGATTGGGACGGTGACGAGGAGCGCGACCAGCATGGCCCGCGGCCAGCCCGGAGCGCGAGCGACGGGTAACGTCACCCATCGCGCGCGCACCGGGCTGGCAGGATGGTTGCGATTCACGATTGCCCCTTGCTGATCTGAGCGGTTCGGGCGCTTCGCGCTTGACGCGACGCGGTCGTCCCGCAACACTAAGGAATGTCCGACCCGCCGCCTCGCCGCCTCGCCCCCACCCGCCCCCCCGCCACCCTAGGCCGATGACCCGACCTGCCACGATCCTCGCGCTCCTCGTTGCGACGGCCGCCGCCGCGGCCGACGCACCGACCGGCGAACTCATCTACCGCCGCAAGTGCGCCGCGTGTCACGGCCCAAGTGGCGAGGGCAGCAAAAACTATCCGCACCAACTCGAAGGCGACCGCACCGCGGCCCAGCTCGCCAAGTACATCGCCAAGTCGATGCCGGAAGACGCTCCCGGCACCTGCACCGGCGCGGAGGCCGAGGCCGTCGCCGGCTACCTGTACGAAACGTTTTACTCGAAGGAGGCCCGCGAGCGCAACAAGCCGCCGCGGGTCGAACTGTCGCGGCTGACCGTTCGCCAGTACCGCAACGCCCTGGCCGACCTCGTCGGCAGCTTCCGCACCTCGGCGACGCCCGACGCCAAGCGCGGCCTGCGCGGCGAGTACTTCGATGCCCGCAGCTTCCGCAACGACAAGCGCGTCGTCGACCGCATCGACCCGGAAGTTCGCTTCGACTTCGGCACCGGCGCGCCGGCCGACAAGATCGACAGTTACCAGTACTCGATCCGCTGGACCGGCTCGCTGTTGCCGGCTGAGTCGGGCGAGTACGAGTTCATCGTCAAGTGCGACCACGGCGTCCGCCTGTTCGTCAACGACCTGCAAAAGCCGCTCATCGACGCCTGGGTGAAATCGACGGCCGACACGGAGTTCAAGGCGACGCTACCCTTGCTCGGCGGTCGCGGCTACCCGGTGCGACTAGAGTTCACGAAGGCCAAGCTCGGCGTGGACGACTCGAAGGACAAGAAGCCCAAGGCGAAGCCGGTGCCGGCGTCGGTCGTACTGTTGTGGAAGTCACCGGGACGAACTGCGGAGGCGATCCCGCAGCGGTGTCTGTCGCCGGGCAAGTCGCCGGAGGTGTACGTCGCCGCAACGCCGTTCCCGCCGGACGACCGCAGCCTCGGTTGGGAGCGGGCGACGACCATCTCGAAGGCGTGGGACCAGGCGACCACCGACGCCGCCCTCGAAACCGCCGCCTACGTGGCCGCCCGCCTGCCGGAGTTCGGTGCCCGCGACGATGCCAAGGCGAAGACGTTCGCCCGCACCTTCGTCGAGCGGGCCTTCCGCCGGCCGCTCACCGACGAGCTGAAGGCGCTCTACGTCGATCGGCAGTTCGCCGGCCGCGATGCGGAGGCGGCCATCAAGCGCGTCGTCCTGCTGGCGCTCAAGTCGCCGCGCTTCCTGTACCGCGAGGTGGACGGCGCGCCGGCCTACGACGTGGCCTCGCGGCTGGCGTTCGCCCTGTGGGACGCGCCGCCGGACAAGGAGCTTCTCGCCGCGGCCGCTGCCGGCAAGCTGGCCACGCGCGGGCAAGTCGTCGCCCAGGCCGAGCGGCTGGTGAACGACCCGCGGGCCAAGGACAAGGTGCGCCGCTTCTTCCTCCAGTGGCTCAAGGTGGACCCCGCCCCGGACATCACGAAGACGGCCGGCAAGTTCCCCGGATTCGACGCGGCGATTGCGTCCGACCTGCGCACGTCGCTGGAGTTGTTCCTCGACGATGTCGTTTGGAACGGTTCGTCCGACTTCCGCCGCCTGCTGCTCGCCGAGGACCTCTACCTCAACGGCCGGCTAGCGGCGTTCTACGGCGTGGACCTCCCGGCCAACGCGCCGTTCCAGCCGGTGCCGCTCGATGCCGGCAAACGAGCCGGCGTACTGACGCATCCGTATCTAATGGCGACGTTCGCCTACACGGCGACGACATCGCCGATCCACCGCGGCGTCTTTCTGACGCGGAACGTCCTCGGCCAATCGCTGCGGCCGCCGCCGGAGGCGTTCGCCCCGCTCGCGCCCGAACTGCACCCCGGCCTGACGACGCGCGAGCGGATCATCCTCCAGACGAAGGCGAACGCTTGCCAGTCGTGCCACGACACGATCAACCCGCTCGGCTTCACGATGGAGCAGTTCGACGCGGTCGGCCGGTTCCGCGCCACGGAGAACGGCAAGCCGGTCGATCCGACCGGGGCGTACCTGACGCGCTCTGGCGCGACAGTCCGGTTCGCCGACGTGCGCGACCTGGCGAAGTTCCTGGCCGCGAGCGAGGAGGTCCACGACGCCTTTGTGGAGCAGGTGTTCCACGCCGTGGTGAAGCAGCCGGTGCGGGCGTACGGCCGCGAGAAGCCGGCGGAGCTGCGAGCGTTCTTCGCGGCGAATGGCTACAGTATCAAGAAGCTGATGGTCGAAGTGGCAACGCAGGCCGCGATCGAAGAACCAAGAACCAAGAACCAAGAACCAAATAAGAAATGATGTCGAGGTGTTGGTATGAACGCCGACGCACGACAGAGGACGTTCGATCTCGGTGAGCGAACCTATGAGTTCGCTCGCAATGTCCGACGTCTCGTCAAGCAGATACCGCGGACCATCGGTAACTTCGAGGACGGCAAACAATTGGTTCGCTCGTCGGGGTCGGTCGGCGCGAACTATATCGAGGCAAACGAAGCCCTGGGCGACAAAGATTTCCTGTGCCGGCTCAAGATATCGCGGAAGGAATCGAAAGAGTCGCACTACTGGTTGCGACTACTCGATCTGGACGGAAAACCGACTCTGGAATCGACGCGTAGCGGTCTCATGCAGGAAGCCCAGGAGTTAGTCCGCATCTTCAGCGCGATGGTGCGGAACAGAACGTAGCACGGCTAGATTGTCCGGTTGGTTCTTGGTTCTTGGTTCTTGGTTCTTGGTTCTTCGGAGCGACAGATGAACCGACGCAACTTTCTGCGCGACCTGGGTGCAAGTGCCGCGGCTCTGCCGTTCGTCTTGAACCTGCCGGGCCTCGGCTTCGCCAACCAGGGCGCGCGCAAGAAGCGCTTGGTCGTCATGTTCACGCCCAACGGCGTCGTGCCGAAGTCGTTCTGGCCCGACGAGGCAGGTGAGTGCTTCTCGCTCAAGGAGAGCCTGCTACCCTTGGAGCCGTTCCAGGACCGCGTGCTGACCTTGCACGGCGTCTGCGACAAGGTCCGCGGCGACGGCGACAACCACATGCGCGGCATCGGCTGCCTGTTGACCGGCATCGAACTGTTTCCCGGCAACGTCCAGGGCGGCTCGCACACGCCGGCCGGCTGGGCCAAGGGCATGTCGGTCGACCAGGCGATCCGAAACCACCTGCAATCGGCTCCAGCCACGCGCACCCGCTTCGGGTCGCTCGAATTCGGCGTGCAGGTGCCCGACCACGCCGACACCTGGACGCGCATGGTCTACGCGGCCGGCAACAAGCCGGTCGCCCCGATCAGCAGCCCCTACCAGATGTTCAACCACCTCTACGGCCGGGCCAAGGACCGCGAGAGTTTGCAAAGCGTGTTGGATACGCTTCAGGACGACTTGAAGGCTGTGGCGAGCAAGGTCGGCGCGGAGGACCGCAAGTTGCTCGACGAGCATGCGACCTTCGTCCGCGAGATGGAGAAGGAGTTGCGCGAGGATGCGAAATCGGTCCACCACGCGGTCCCGCAGATCGAGCCGGGCGTGCGGACCGACAACGACCATATGCCGAAGCTGAGCAAGCTGCAAATCGACCTGATGGTCAACTCGTTCGTCAACGACTTCGCGCGGGTGGCGACGCTCCAGTACACGAACTCGGTCGGCGGGGCGCGAATGCGCTGGATCGGCGTGACCGAGAACCACCACGAGCTGTCGCACAAACCCGACACCGATAAGGAAGCGTTCGACTCGCTGACGAAGATCAACCGCTGGTTCTGCGAGCAGTTGGCCTACCTCGCCAAGCGCCTGGCCGAGACGCCGGAGCCGGGCGGGCCGGGCAGCTTGCTCGACAACACGACGGTGATGTGGACGAACGAATTGGGCAAGGGCAACTCGCACACGCTCGACGACATCCCATTCGTGCTGGTCGGCAACGGCCTGGACTTCAAGATGGGCCGGTCGCTGAAGTACAAGAAGCTGCCGCACAACCGGCTGTTGGTGGCGCTGGCGCAGGGCATGGGCCACCGCATCGAGACGTTCGGCAACCCCGACTACTGCGCCGGCGGGGCGCTGCCGAACTTGACGTGACGAGAGGGGCTGGCGGCAAATGTCCTAATACTGCTCGCGGTCGCCGGCGCGCTGGTGAACCAAGAGATTCACATCGTAGGTGATGGTGCGCACCGAGCCGTCGCAGTAGCACATGTTGAACGCACCCGCGTGGGCGCTCCCGAAGCGATAGGAGTCGCCCAGACCGAGCTTGTCCTGCAGCGGCGCAGGGTGGGACGTGCGGTAGATGTCGTTGTCGAAGCCGACCGTCATCGCCTCGTTGTCGCCGCCGTCGTTGCCGGTCTCGTACTGTGCCGGGTTGAGGTACTTTTCGCCGATCATGTAGACGTTGCTCGTCCCGCTGGTAACGCCCGGAATCGTGATCTGGCTACGGCGGTAGCAGATGCCCGACATGCGAATACCGAACGGACTTTCGGGATAGATGTTCCAGTTGAAGGTGGGCGAATCGCCCTGGAGCAGCGACGACGGCCCACCGTCGATCTCGTTGCGCGACTGGAAGACCGTGATGCCCGAAGCGCTCGGCGCGTACTCGCGGCCGCAGTTCGCGGCGTAATCCGTGCGGGCGGCGAGCGGGACGTTGAGCGTGCCGCTGAAGTTGCCCCGGTAGTACAGGCTCGGCGAGAACGGGAACGGCCCGCCCCCACGGCGGGTCGGGCAGTTGTACAAGGGCAGCGGTGTGCTAACGATTTCTGCCAGGGCCGCCCGGCGTTCGAGGTCGGTGGTCGCGGCCTCGCCGCGCTTCAGGAGGTTGCCCTGTTCGACGAAGTGCAGCGTGCTGAAGATCCAGCCGCCGGGCTGCTTCTTGCCGACGCCGCGGCCCGGCACGCCCGCCCAGTCCCACCCCCAGCCGCCGCTGACGAAGTGGCCGTAGGTGTCGTGCGAGTTGTGCATCGCCAGGCCGAGCTGCTTCAGGTTGTTCTGACACTTGGCGCGCTGAGCGGCCTCGCGCACCTTCTGCACGGCCGGTAGCAAGAGGCCGATCAGGACCGCGATGATCGCGATCACCACCAGCAACTCGATCAGCGTGAAGCCGCGGCGGCGCGCTGGGCCGCCGGTCGTCAGGTCGCGTCGCATGCCGTCCCTCCCGCGAGAATTCCAGGCGCTCACTTACTGGTCAGGCGAAATGTCGTGCCGCCGCCGCGCGTACCGGTGTCCGGGCCGATTTCGCAGCCGAGGATCGAGCGGGTGTTGTACTTCGCCGGAATCGTCTCCCGGCCGGCGTCGAGCTTGGATACCTCCACGCGGTACAACCCGAACATCACACCGATCGAGTCGCCCTCGGTGGCCGGGTCGATCTGGCCGCCCTGGCTGACGCCGTGGGCCGGTTTGAAAGCCGGACCGAGAAACTTCTCCGGTCGAAATGTGACCGTGGCACCATCGAGCGGCACTCCGTCGAGGAGGATGCTGCACGAATACGTCACCCGGTTGATCGCGCCCGTGGTATAGGTGGCGAGACGAGCCGTGATGTCGTCCGCGGTGAG
>CAZNSL010000153.1:0-9439 GCA_964574975.1 uncultured Alcaligenaceae bacterium
GCGGCGGTAAGGTCGAGGGACTTCCCGCGCACGTCTTCAAGAGCGACGACGGCGACCAGGACCTGAAGTGCCCGACTGAACTGGGCATCACCGACCGCCGCGAGGCGGAGTTGAGTAAGCTCGGCTTCCTGCCCTTGTGCCACTACAAGAACACCGATTACGCGGTGTTCTTCGGGGCACAATCGACGCAGAAGGCGAAGAAGTACGACCGCCCCGAGGCGACGGCCAACGCCGCCATCTCGGCCCGGCTGCCGTACATCATGGCGACCTCCCGGTTTGCCCATTACTTGAAGGTGATGGCCCGCGACAAGATCGGCTCCTTCATGGAGGCGTCGAACTGCGAGGACTGGCTGAACCGCTGGATCATGAACTACGTGAACAGCAACGAGAAGTCCGGCCAGGAGACGAAGGCCAAGTACCCGCTGCGCGACGCCAAGGTCGAGGTGAAGGAGATTCCGGGCAAGCCCGGCTCCTACAACGCGGTGGCGTACCTGCGGCCGTGGCTCCAAATGGAGGAGTTGACCGCGTCGCTACGCATGGTGGCCCGCATCCCGTCGCTCGGGAAGTAGGTTGCGTTTAGCGACGCTTCGCAGAAGTGTTCTTCGCGCCCGAAGGAGAACGCCGCTGCGAAGCGTCGCTAAACGGGGGTGATTGCCGTGTCGAGCCGGCACCAACAACCCGACGCGGTGCGCGTCCTCATCCGCGCGATCGCCCAGATCGACGCGCTCCTGACGCGGCAGGTGAACGCCATTCTGCACCACCCCGCGTTCCAGCGGCTGGAAGCGGCGTGGCGCGGCCTCGACTACCTCGTGAGCCGGGCCGAGGAAGCCGAAAACGTCAAGGTGCGCGTCCTGCACCTGAGTTGGAAGGAGCTGGTCCGCGACCTGGAGCGGGCCATCGAATTCGATCAGAGCCAACTGTTCCGCAAGGTCTACTCCGACGAGTTCGGCACTCCCGGCGGCGAACCGTTCGGCATACTCCTCGGCGATTACGAGGTGCGCCACCGGCCTAGTCCCGATCACCCCACGGACGACATCGGGGCTTTGAGCGCCGCCTCGGCCGTGGCGGCCGCCGCGTTCGCCCCATTGGTCGTCGCTGCCGACCCGGTCCTGTTCGACCTGCAGCACTATAGCGAGCTGGAGCGGCCGCTGAACCTGTCGGAAACGTTCGCCCGCAAAGAATACGCCAAGTGGGAGTCGCTGCGCAAGCTCGACGACACCCGCTTCGTCGGTATCGTGCTGCCGCGCGTCCTGATGCGGTTACCGTACGCCGACTGCCGGCCGCGCCCCGACGACTTTTTGTTCCGCGAGGACGTGGGTATCCCCGACCGGCGGAACTACCTGTGGGGGAACGCCGTGTACGCTTTCGGCGGCGTGATCGTGCAGGCATTCGCCGACTCGGGCTGGTTCGCCGACATCCGCGGCGTCACCCCGGGCGTCCGCGGTCAGGGACTGGTCACGGGTCTACCGACCCACTCGTTCGGCACCGACAAGCTCGGCGTCGCCCCGAAGAGTTCGACCGAAGTGATCGTCACGGAGGTGCGCGAGAAGGAACTGGCCGAGTTGGGCTTCATCCCCCTGTGCCACTGCCCCGGCACCGATCTGGCGGCGTACTACAGCAACACGTCGCTCCATCGGGCGGCGAGCTACGACCGCGAGGCCGGGACGGCGAACGCCCGGATGTCGGCGATGCTGCAATACGTCCTGTGCGTGTCGCGGTTCGCCCACTATCTGAAGGTGATTGCCCGCGACCGGGTCGGCAGCTTCTCTGACCCGGCGGCGACCGAGGAGTACTTGCAGCGCTGGCTGCTCAACTACACGACCTCGAACACGGACGCCGATCCGTCGTTGCGGTCGCGCTACCCGTTGCGGGACGCGGGGGTGACCGTGCGCGAGACGCCGGGCAAGCCGGGCGTGTTCCAATGCGTCATGCACCTCAGCCCGCACGCGCAGCTCGACCAGGCCACGGTCGGCGTACGGCTGGCGACGGAGTTGAACCCAGCGAGACGATGACACCAGTGATGTGACGCCGCGAGCCGAACTTGCGAGGTGAGCGTGAAGCTGATGGTCCGATCCGCTCGCCTCGCAAGCTCGGCTCGCGGCATCAGGGCGAACACAAAATGAGGGAGATATTCATGACCGCGCGCGAATGCTACGAGGCGGGCCAACTCGACGAGGCCGTCGCGGCGGCGCTGGCCGAAGTGAAGGCGGCCCCGGGCGACATCGGTAAGCGAGCCTTCCTCGCCGACCTGTCGTGCCTCGCCGGCGACATCGAACGGGCCGACCGCCAACTCGATATGCTCGTCGAACTCGACCCGAAGGCGGCCGTCGGCTGTAGCCTCTACCGGCAACTGATCCGAGCCGAGCAGCACCGGCAGCAGTGCTTCGGCGAGGGCCGCGTGCCCGAATTCCTACACGAGCCGTCGGTCGCGCTGAAGACGCACCTGGAGGCAACGATTCTCGCTCGCGAAGGCAAGTTGGCGGAGGCGGCAGTCCTGGTTGCCCGCGCCGAGGACGAACGGCCGAAGGTCGCCGGGACCTGCGACGGCAAAGCGTTCGGTGACTTCCGCGACTGCGACGATGTGACGGCATCGTTCTTCGAGGTGCTGACCAGCACCGGTAAGTATTACTGGGTGCCGTTCGAAAAGATCGAGGCGGTCGAACTGCGCAAGCCGGAGCGGGTTCGCGACCTGTTGTGGCGGCGGGCGCGGATGGTGGTGCGCGACGGCGGGCCGGACGGCGAAGTCTACCTGCCGTGTCTCTACGTCGGCTCGGCGAAGGAGGGGGAGTCAGCGTTGCGACTCGGTCGGGCAACGGACTGGCGCGGCGGCGACGGTTCCCCGGTGCGCGGCGCGGGCCTGCGGACGTTCCTCGCTGGCGACGACGCGGTGACGCTGCACCAGATGAACGAGATCGCGTTCGACGGATAACGGTTCGGACGCTTCGCAGAAGCGCGGGTTTCATGGCCAAGATCAAATCCGACCAGCCGCTGTTGCCCTCGGTGCTGGACCGGCTACTCGACGACGACCCGGCCGCGACCCGCGATGCCCCGCGCGGCCGTAGCCAGGTGCTGCGCGATTTGAAGCAGGCGGTGCGCCGCGATCTCGAAGACCTGCTCAACACGCGCCGCCGGTGCCTGCCGTTGCCGCCGGGCCTCGACGAACTGAACGATTCGCTCGCCAACTACGGCATTCCCGATGTGGCCGGCGGGCAGTTCGGCTCGGCCGAGGGGCGCGAGCGCTTCCGCGAACTGCTCGAAGACGTGCTCACGCGCTGGGAGCCGCGGTTCGCGTCGGTCCACGTCACGCTGCTAGGCGACCCGAATGAACTTTCGCGCACGGTCCGCTTCCGCATCGACGCCATGTTACACGCCGACCCGGCCCCGGAGCCGGTCGTGTTCGATTCGGCGGTCGAACCGGCAACCGGAAGCGTCGAGGTCCGGGGCGGCGGGTGACGCCCGCGGAGGGAGCAATGAGGAACAACCTGCTCGCGCTGGCCGGCGGCGGCCTCGGCGGCATCGTCGGGTTCTTCGCGTTTCTGTGGATCCGCCGGCAAGGACTGGTCGCCCTCGCGCTGCCGGGCGCGCTGGTGGGTGTCGGGGCGGGCCTGGTCGCGGCCCGCTCGCTCCTCGTGCCAATTCTGTGCGGCCTCGGCGCGGTGGTCCTCGGCTTCTTCGCCGATTTCACGGTCGCGCCGTTCGAGAAGGACCAGAGCCTCGGGTACTACGTCACCCACATCTACAAGCTCGACACGATCGTTCAAATCATGATTGCCCTGGGCGGGGTCATCGGCTTCTGGATCCCGTTCCGTCGCCGATCCGATGCGTTACTCCGCGACTCGGTGTAGCGCGTCGTACAGGTCGGCGGGCTGGATCGGCTTGGTCAGGTACTCGTCCATGCCGGCGGCGAGGCAGCGCTCGCGGTCGCCAGTCAGGGCGTGAGCCGTCAGGGCGATGATCGGCGTTCGCCGCGACCCGTCCTCCAAGCCGCGGATCGACGCGGTGGCCTCGAACCCGTCCACGTCCGGCATCTGCACGTCCATGAGAATCACGTCGAAGGCATCGCCGCGGTATGCCTCGATGGCCGCCGCTCCGTTGGTCGCCACGGTGACGCGGTGGCCTCGCTTCTCCAGCATCTTCACGACGATCCTCTGGTTGACGGTGTTGTCCTCGGCCAACAGCACCGCCAGCGGCCGGACGCTCGCGCCGTTTGCGCAGACAACCGACGACGGGGTCGGTACGGTCTCGGCGACGACGAACGGGGCCGTCACTCGGAACGTGCTACCGGCACCCGGTTCGCTCTCGACGGTCACGGTGCCGCCCATCAACTCGACGAGTCGCCGGGTGATCGACAGCCCCAAGCCGGTGCCACCGTAACGGCGGGTGGTCGATGAGTCGGCTTGCGAAAACGCTTCGAAGATCGCGTCGCGCTGGTCGGCCGGGATGCCGATGCCGGTGTCCTGAATCTCGAATCGGAGAGTCGCGGTCTGCGCTGGCCCGCCCGTCACCTCGACGCGCAACGCCACCGAGCCGCGCTCGGTGAATTTGAGCGCGTTGCCCAGGAGGTTGAGCAGGACTTGCCGCAAACGGCCGGGGTCGCCGACAACCCGCGACGGGACCGCCGCGTCGATCTCGCAGACCAGCGTCAGCCCTTTTTCGCGCGCCCGCACCGCCAGCGTCTTGACCGCCCCGGTCGTCACCTCGCGCACGCCGAACGGGATCGACTCCAGCTCCATCTTGCCGGCATCGACCTTCGAAAAGTCGAGAACGTCGTTGATGACGGTCAGGAGTGCCTCGCCGGAAGCGACGGCTGTCTGGAGGTAGTCGCGCTGCTCGTCGGAGAGCGGCGTGTCGAGCGCCAGGCGCGTCATGCCGAGAATGCCGTTGATCGGCGTACGGATCTCGTGGCTCATCGACGCGAGGAATTCGCCTTTGGCGCGGTTGGCCGCCTCGGCGGCGTCCTTGGCGGCGCGGAGTTGCGTCTCCGCCAGCTTGCACTCGGTGATGTCGGTGTGCGACCCGGTGACGCGGTAGGCGACTCCGTCCGCCTTCCGCAGCGCGACGCCGGTCGAGCGGTGCCAACGCCACGTCCCGTCCTTGTGCCGCATGCGAAACTCGGTGTCGTAGCGATCGGCCCGGTTCTGGATGTACGCCCAGAACCGAGCGTCGGCGGCCGGCAGGTCGTCCGGGTGCGTAAGCGTCTCGAAGGTAGCGAACTCGTTGGGCAACTCGTCGTCGCGGTAGCCGAGCATCTCCTTCCACAAGGGCGAGAAGAAGAGACGGTCGTCGTCGATCTGCCAGTCCCAGATGCCGTTCTGCGAACCGAGGACGGCGAGTTCGAACCGCTCGCGGCTCTGGCGCAACTCCTCCTCGGCACGGGCGCGAGCGGTCACATCGACGGTCAGCGACATGCGGGCCGGCCGGCCGTGGAAGGTCAAGTCGGTCGATGTGACCTCGCACACGATCTCGCGACCATCCTTGAGGCGGTAGCGCCAATTGCCGGCCGGCCCGGGCCGGTGCTTCGTCGCCAGGAAGTTGTGCAACCGTTCCCTCTCCTCAGGCGGTCGCACGTCCATCACCGACATGGCGAGAAACTCGTCGCGCGAGTAGCCGTACTTGGCGATCGCCGCCGGGTTGACGGACACGAACCGCAACGTCTCGGAGTCGAAGACCCACATCGGGTGCGGGTTGCGCTCGAACAGGAGTCGGTGCTGCGCCTCGCTCTCGCGGAGCGCTTCCTCCGCCCGTCGGCGCTGCGTCACGTCGATGCCGACTTCCAGGAACCCCGTCACCTCGCCGTTGGGGTCGTATTGCGGAGTGATGATCAGGTTCATCAGCCGCCTCGCCCCATCCTTGCGGACGTAGGTCCACTCGCGTTCCTCGTGGCCGGTCATGCTCGCCGGACGGATGACCGCCGTCAGTCCATCCACGTCGTGCTGCAAGAGGCTACTCATGACCCGGGCCCGCTCGGCGACCTCGGCCGGGACGTGCAGCCGCTCCAACTTCTTTTGGCCGATCATCTCGCTGGCCGAGTAGCCCAGGAGCCGCTCCGCACCGACGTTAAACGTCGTCACAGTGCCACCAGGATCGGTGGCGATAACCGAAACGTGCGTCGCCGCGTCGAGGACCGCTTTGAGCCGGGCCAGCGCGGCGGCCCGCTCCGCTTCGGCCTGCCGGTGAACGGTCACGTCGTCCGCGGCCGTGAGCAGGAGTTTGGCCTTCCCCTCGGGCGTCCGCTCGAAAATCAGATCGCGGCTGCGCAACCAGCGGTAGGAACCGTCGGCATGCCGCCCGCGATACTCCAACTCGAGGACTTCGCCCGGCCGGCTCTGCGTACAGCGAAGGAAGTGGGTCTTTACCTTGGCCTCGTCGTCCGGGTGGACCACGTTGGCGAACATTTCCGACTCCATCGACCGCATGGCGTCGGTGTCGTAGCCGAGAATCTGCGTCAGCCGGCTGTTGCCGAAAACGGTGCGCCGAGCACCCAGGTCGTAGACGTTCAGCACCTGCGGCACGGCACCGACGACGGCCTCGATGAACATTTGCTTGCGACGAGCGGAATCCTCGGCGCGACGGTGCTGCTCGGCGACGCGCTGGAGCAGCACGCCGTTGACGGTCGATCCGACCGCGAAGACGCAAGCGAGGACGACGACCCATGCGAGAACGTTTTGCCGCATTTCCCGGCGGTGGGCCAATTCGTCGAGCGATGCCCGCAGCGGTTGCGTCACCGTCCGTACCATTTCCAGCGCGTCGCCGATGTCGGCGCGGAATGTGGCCTCGTGTCGCAACCGCTCGTCCGGTGGCATCGTCGGATCGGCGAGCCGTCGATACGCCCCCGCCGCCCGTTCCACGTCGTGCCGGATGGAAGCCAGGCATTCGCCGACCGGAAGGTCTACGGCCGTGCCCGCAACCGCAGCGGCCGCGGAAGTCGCTGCGTGGAAGCGTCCGCTCGCGGCGAACCAACGTGCGTTCGCGGACCCGTCGGCGGCCGCCTGCTGGCGGGCACCAATCCCATCATCGAGGTCGCGGATGGCGTCGGCGACACGTATGAGAACCGAGGCGAGATCCTCACGCGCGTCGATCTGGCTACGGATCCGTTGCGACTCGATCAAAAGCGCAATGCTGCCGGTGGCGAACAGGGGGCCGAGCGTCAACCACGCAAGCCGGCCGAACGAGATTCGCAAGGGGATGTGCATCGCGACCCACGGCGTCGCTGCGGCGGCGCAGGCCGGCGGCGACAGTACACCGTTCACTCACGTTCTTGCAGGAGTATAGGTCGAAATGCGCAGGCTGTAAAATGGCCGACGAAGCGAAACAAGCGTGCGGCCCACCGTCGTGGACCGCACGCTCGAAGATGTTACGCCCGTGACGTTTCCGCAACGACGTTAATGCGCCGGCCCTGGCGATCGAATTGGACGACGCCGTCGGCGAGGGCGAAGAGCGTGTCGTCCTTGCCGCGGCCGACGTTGCGGCCAGGGTGGTACTTGGTGCCACGCTGACGGACCAGGATGCTGCCGATGATGACCGCTTCGCCGCCGTACGCTTTGATGCCCAACCGCTGGGCGTTCGAGTCGCGCCCGTTACGGACGGAGCCTTGCCCCTTTTTGTGTGCCATGGCGCGAACGCCCTCCCCATCAATGCCAATAAGCCCACTCGTTGCCGCGGGTGGGCTTCGGTGAGCTTATTAAACTAGCGATTGCCACCGCCGTGGGCAACCTCAGCGGCCCGCGTCCTTCTTGTCGGCGGCCGCGCCAATTTCGACTGGCGGGACAGAGGTGGCTCGGTACACCCAGGCCTGACTGTCGTAGCGAATGGCCTCACTGTCCTGGTGCCGCGCGTCGGCGAGACGGCGGAAGTTGAGCTGGAGCGTCTTTCGCCGGAGTTTGCCGTCCTTATCGTCCCAGCCGTTGGACAGGCCGCTGACGAAGATGCTGAACCGCGTCGTGTCGCCGGCCTTCTCGACGACATCGGGGAAGATGGCAACGCCCGTCACCGGGATCGGGTTGCCGTTCTTGGGCGACGGCAGCACCGGCCGAGCGGCGATAGTTACCGAGTTGCGGATATTGAGGAATCCCGTGGGATCCTCGACCTTGGCGATCTCGGACTGGACGGACGGTAGCACCTGATCCATGTGCGCGGTGTTGCGGTCGAGCGTGACCAGTTCGAATTCGGGGATGTACCGCCGTGGCTTGTCGGTGGTGTTGATGACCTGATACCAGAGATACCAGACCTTCTTCTTGCCGCGTCCGGGAATGTCGACCTCGATGACTCGCGGCCCCTTGAACGTCAAATTCAGCGCCCAGACATCTTCCTTGTCCTGGACGTTGATGCGCGGGACGGCGACCTTCTCGTTGAAGCTGGGCACCTGCGCGAGGCCAAGCCCGGCAGTGGCGACGAGCGTGCAGGGCGCGATCCAGCGGAGCATGAGGTGACCTCGTAGGCGCGCGGCGGGGCTAGTCCACTATACTCGTCGTCTGCCGCGGCAGGCAAGGACGAGCCGATTTCTCGCCGCAGCCGGAGTGTGCGGTGGGGTGGTTCCGGTCACTCCGCGGCCGACGACTTTAACTCGCCGCCGACGACGACATACTTGGCACGCCCGCGTACCGTCCACCCGTGGAACGGGCTGTTGCGGCTCTTGGACTTGAATGCTTCCGCATCGATAGTCCATTCGATCTTCGGGTCGATGACGGTTACATCGGCCGGCGCGCCGGGCACGAGCGTGCCGCGGTCGATGGACAGCACCCGCGCCGGGTTGCAGGTCACGTAGGCGATGAGCGTCGGCCAGTCGAGGTGGCCCGGTTCGATCAGGTGGGTGACGCACAGCGGCAGGAAGGTTTCCAGGCCGAGGATACCATTGGGGCACTGGTCGAACTCGCGGGCCTTCTTTTCCGGGCTGTGCGGCGCGTGGTCGGTGGCCAGCACGTCGAGTGTGCCGTCCTTCAATCCGGCGAGGATCGCCTCCACGTCTTGCTGGGCGCGCAGTGGCGGGGCCATCTTGAAGTGGCTGTCGAAGTCTCGCAGGCTCTCGTCGGTCAACAGGAAGTGGTGCGGGCACGCCTCGCCGGAGGCGCGGATACCTTGCGCTTTCGCCCGACGGATCAACTCGACGCTCCCGGCCGTCGAGACGTGCAGGATGTGGACCCGTCCTCCGGTCAGCCGGGCCAACTCGATGTCGCGGAAGACGTGCAACTCCTCTGCGAGTGCCGGCATCCCGCGCAAGCCGAGCGCCAGGCTGACGCGCCCCTCATGCATCACGCCGCCGCGAGTGAGGTCTAGATCTTCGCAGTGGCTGAGGATCGCCTTGTCGAACATGCGGCTGTACTCGAGCGCCCGCCGCATCATCTCGGCGCTCGACACGGGCGAACCGTCGTCGGTGAAGGCGACCGCGCCGCCGTCGACGATGTGCCCCAACTCGGCGAGTTCCTGGCCGAGTCGGCCTTTC
>CAZNSL010000154.1:0-9434 GCA_964574975.1 uncultured Alcaligenaceae bacterium
CGGCGATGGCGGCGGCGGCGTGGTCCTGGGTCGAGAAGATGTTGCACGAGGCCCAACGGACTTCCGCCCCTAGCGCTTTGAGCGTCTCGATCAGGACGGCCGTCTGAATGGTCATGTGCAGCGAACCGGTGATGCGCGCGCCCTTCAGAGGCTTTTGCGAGGCGTGCTCCTCGCGGATGGCCATGAGGCCAGGCATCTCGGTTTCGGCGATGGCGATCTCGCGGCGACCCCAGGGTGCAAGCGAAATGTCTGCGACGTGGTAGTCGCTGAATGTGGCGGGCTTTTTGGGGTTTGCAACAGCACTCACGTTCAAGGTCTCCTCAACGATGAACGGGCGCCGTTGCACAGTGGTAATCGACCCCAGCGAGCCTGGCAGGAACGCCAACGCGTTCCGTCGCAGCGCCCCTCGGTGAGGAGGAATTGGTGAGTCGGCTCTAGGCAAAGCTCCGGTGGTGGAACGTTCGACGATTCCATTCTATCGGCCCGATGACGCGGATCAACGCAGACTATCCTCGCTCCTACATGAGCGATCCGCTCACCGATTCCACCGCCGCTAGCAAACTTCGGTTATGGATCAGCCGTTCGACTGCTTCCAGGTCGCGGTGCAGCGTACGGTCGCGGCCGAGCGCGCGGACGTGTTCGCGGACGTGGCGGTATGCCGCTTCGACGCCCCGGCCCGGCCGCAACCCTTCGCGGAACTCCAAACCCTGAGCCGCGCATAATACCTCTGTCGCCAGCACCCGCGTGGCGTTGGCGACGATCGTTCGCGCCTTGCGTGCAGCGATGGGTGCCATCGAGACGTGGTCCTCGCGGTTGGCGGAAGTCGGGATCGAATCGACACCCGCCGGGTGTGCCAACGACTTGTTTTCCGAAACGAGCGCCGCGGCCAAGACCTGGACGATCATCATGCCCGAGTTCAGGCCGGGGTGCGGCGTCAAGAAGCCCGGTAGGCCGCTGAGATCGGGATTCACGAGATTCTCGACGCGACGCTCGCTGATGCTCGAAAGGTCCGTCACGGCCGCCGCCAATAGGTCCGACGTCAGGGCGATTGGCTGAGCGTGGAAGTTACCGCCTGAAAGCACTTCGCCGGTATCCGGGAAGACGAGCGGGTTATCGGTGGCGCTATTCATTTCGCGTTCGACGACGCCTGTGATGAAGGTCAGCGCGTCCCGTAACGTGCCGTGAACCTGCGGCACGCAGCGAATCGAATAGGCGTCCTGCACCTTCGAGCAATCGGCGTGCGACGGAAGGATTTCGCTTCCGTC
Source organism: uncultured Alcaligenaceae bacterium (assembly GCA_964574975.1). GTDB lineage: Bacteria > Planctomycetota > Planctomycetia > Gemmatales > Gemmataceae > JAXMAS01. The sequence goes on from CAZNSL010000154.1 coordinate 1,266, forward strand.
GAGCAACTTACGCACGTTCGCTGCCGCGGCGGCCTGGCCGGGGTGCGGACGAATGGCCTGAATGCGCGGGTCGAACGGGCGGATGGAACTCTTGGTCGCTTCGAGCGTCATGGCTGCGGCCACGTCGGCCACCTTGGCCAATTGCCAGGCTCGCGCGAGGGCATCGGCGAGGAGCGCGGTAGAAATCTGTGTACCGTTGATGAGGGCCAGTCCCTCCTTGGATTGCAGCCGATACGGCGATAGACGGACTCGCTTCAGAGCGGCCCGACCGCTCATCGGGCGAGCGTTTGGCTCGGTTGTACCCCGGGCATGAGTGACGAAGGCGTGCCCTTCGCCGATCAGGACGAGCGCCAGGTGTGCGAGCGGCGCGAGGTCGCCGGAAGCTCCGACACTGCCCTGTTCCGGGATCGCTGGAATGACGCCGCGGTCGAACAGAGCGACCAGAGCGTCAATCAACTCGGATGTAACTCCGGAGTGTCCCTTGACGAGTGCCTGGACTCGCAGCGCCAGAGCCAGCCGGGCGACCCCAATGGGTAGCAGCCCGCCCATTCCGACGGCGTGGCTGCGGAGCAGATTCTCCTGAAGGGCCAACACGTCGTGCGGGTCGATTCGTTGGTTGGCGAGCTTACCGAAGCCGGTGTTGACCCCGTAGACGGTGTCGCCGCGGCCGAGTTTTTCGACCAGGACGCGTCGGGCGCGTTCGACGCGCTTGCGGCCAGCCGGTGCAATGTGCAGCGCGTCGTATTCGCCGCGGATGAGGCGGTCGGCGTCGTCGAGCGTCAGGCCGTCGCCGGTGAGTTCCAAACTGACTCGTTGCATACGGCAATCATAGGAAACGTCTCCGCACGTGCCCGATATCGATGTCTCCAACGAGCCGTTAATCCACTGGCCCCGGAAAACGCAGTTCGCAGGTACCGACGTAATCGGCGTACGTGCGGTTGTAGAGTGCTCCGGGCCGACGTTCACGCAACCGCGTCACCGCATCCGGCCCGCTGGACCCGAGGTAGCGCAGGATCAACCCGGCAACGAGGGCAGAGCGGTTGTATCCAAGGCCACAGTGCGACAGCACCCGCTGCCCGTTCGCGACCAACGTCGCACCGAGCCTGGCGATGGCGTGCAGCCGATCGACGTTGGGTACCTCCGCATCGCTAAATGGGAAGTACAGGAACAGAATGCCGTCCGGCGTCGTCGGAACGCATTCGTCGGGACACCCGTCGAGGTCGATCACAATGCGGATGTCGGCCGCTTCAATCGCGGTCCATGCCTCTGGGTCGGCCGAGAGAAATAGCTGACCGTTGTCGTCGAGTTGGATCAGTTCCACGGTGCCGGCTCCGTTCGTGTGAGTTGGCCTACTTTCGCACCCTTCTATTCACCTTTATGCGGCACGTGGCAAATATCGAACGCAAGTTTGTCCCCGCTGGCTTGTGGTGTGCGTTCGTATCGTTGTCGTTGGTTATCAGGTCGTTGCACCGGTTCGAATGGTAGACATACAGGCCGTGAACGTTTTCTTGTGGGGCTGGATGCCGTGTGCGACCGGATACGCGGCCATGGCCGCCTGTTTTTTCGTCGCTCCGTAGGCGACGGAAGAGCTGGGAAGGCATCGAGTTAGATACACCAATGCTCAGATGTGTTCGCAACGACCGCTCGTTCGGCAAAAAAGTTGCCCCGAGGCAAATAATGAATCGATCCCTGCGAAATACCTGTCAGATTGGCGGGGATCACCGGGAACCGGGCGAACCGTGCAAGAGCCGCCGCCCGACAACGAGGACAAGGGGATGCTTAAGATGATCAAGAAGCTCGTGCTGACCGCGGCGGCCATTGGTGGCGGCCTCTACCTGGTGAACAGTTCCCTCGGGACTGGCACCGTCGAGACGTTCTGGAAGCGCACCCGCGCTCGCGTCGAGAAGTCGGTTAAGCCGGAGTTCGAACTGGCTCGCATCCGCGACCAAATCGCTGAACTCACGCCGGACATGCACCGCAACATCAGCAAGATCGCCGAGGAGATGGTCGAGGTCAAGGCGCTCGAAAGCCGGGTCGGCGACCTCCAGGGCAAACTGGTGCGCTACAAGGACGAGCTGAAGACCCTGACCGATGCCGTCGAGAACAACACGAAACTCGTCACCAATACGGGCCGTCAAGTCACGGTGACAACGTTGCACGTGAAGGACAAGGTCCGGGCGTGCAAGAACGTCGAGCGCGAACTGCTGACTAGCCAGAAGATCCTGGAGGCGAAGCAGACCGGTCTCGACGCGGCCCGCGAGCAGCTCGCCGTCATGAAGCAACAGCGCGAGGAACTGAAGGTCATGGCCGAGAACTTCGAGGCCGAACTGAAGACCCTCAAGCTGGAGCAGACACGGGCCAAGATCAAGCTCGACGATAGCCGCCTCGCCGAGATCAAGCAGTCGTTCGAGAAGCTCCGCGCTCGCATCGAAGTCGAACGCAAGAAGGCCGAACTGGCTGGCCAGTTCCAGGGCGAGAGCTTCTCGGCCCCGGATCGCAAGCTCGAGACGGCCCAGGAAGCTCTCGACGAGGCCCACGATTACCTGAACGGCCCGAAGGCGAAAACGGAAGCCGCCAAGAAGTAAGTTTCCCGGCAGACGCTCCTGCGTAGCGTCGCTAAACGAAACCTCTAGAAGCCCCCGTGCCGCGCGCCCGGGGGCTTTCTTTCCAAACGGCCCCGCGGACTCGACTTATGCTCGGTACCGGTTGGCTGACGCTGCGACAGGTTAAGGCGGCCCTGCAAAATGGCCGTCTCGAGGAGGCGCAGTCCCTTCTCGGACAACCTTCCGTTCGTGGGCACCGCAAGTCCTGGGAACTCCTCGCCAAACTCACAACCGGTTACGTCGAACGGGCCGAACGGCACCTCAAGCACGGCAACCCAACCGCAGCCTGGGACGACCTCGCCCGCGCCGAGGGTCTGGCTCCGACCGACCCAGCCGCGGTACGTCTCCGTCAGTCCCTGACCCGCCAGGCATGCACGGACCTTCGTGCCCTATTGGAAGCGGGTGAGCCACAGCGGGCGCTCGAAGCCGTCGCCCTCATGGGCCAGCACAACGTCCCCGCGGCCGAGTTTCAAGCACTCGAAGACGCCGTCAAGGACTTCATCCTGGCGCGCGACCTCGCCGACCGAGGCGAGTTCGCCGTTGCTGTGCAGATGTTCGCCCGCGTCCGCCGGGCCGTTGCGGCCGGGGCGGGACTCGAACGGTTCCAACGCGACCTCGACGACCGGCAAGCGAAGTTTCAGGCGGCCCTGCCCGACCTGCACGACGCCGTCGATCAGCGCCGCTGGCGCGATGTGCTGGCCCTCGCCGACCGCGTGTTGGCTATCGCCCCGCAGCACGGCGAAGCTCGTAAAGCTCGAGGTCGAGCGTGGAAGTCGCAAGAGCCTGAAACCATCGCCCAACCGCGCGGCTCCTCGTCCATCGACTCGACGCTGCCCGACGAACCGGTTGGGCCGCCCAAGCGGTTTTTGCTTTGGATCGACGGCGTCGGCGGCTACCTCGTTTGCCTCGGCAATCGCATCAGTTTCGGTGCCATCGCCGAGGGAAATGTGGATGTTCCGCTGTTGGCCGATGTGTCGCGGATGCACGCCACGCTTGGCCGCGACGGCGAGGGTTACGTCATCGAATCGACTCGGCCACTGCAGGTGAACGGCCGACCGACCGAGAAGGCCGCGCTGGTGCCTGGCGACCGGGTCACGCTCGGTTCGGCGTGTCAGTTTTTGTTCCAAGTACCAGTTCCGGTTAGCACGACGGCCCGGCTAGAATTGGTCAGTGGGCACCGACTGCCGCTGTCGGTGGACGGCATCCTCCTGATGGCGGAAACGCTCCTGATGGGCGACGGGCCGCAGTCGCACATCGTCGTGCCCGGTCTGGAAGCAAATATCGTCCTCTACCGGACGAAAGACGGGGTGGGGGTACGGTATCCGGGCGAGTTCCGCGTCAACGGCGAGCCGCGGACGGATCGCGACGCCCTTCCGCCCCATGCAGCCGTCAGCGGCAAGGCGATTTCCTTTGCCCTGGAGCCGGCCGTACGATGGGGAAAGTGACGGTTTTCCTCCCCACTCCAGCAATGCCTGGAGAGGAGAGAAAGACGGGGACAGCCATGAGATTCACCCACAGTTCCGGCCAGAAACCGCTCGACGGCTACACGATCAAGCGAGGGGTCGGTAAGGGCGGCTTCGGCGAGGTGTACTTCGCCGTTTCCGATGGCGGCAAAGAGGTGGCCCTGAAACTCGTCCGTGGCGACGGGGACGTGGAACTGCGCGGCATTGCGAGTTGCCTTAACCTGAAGCATCCCAATCTCGTTAACCTGTATGACTTGCGCTCCGACCGCGACGGCAATCAATGGGTCGTGATGGAGTACGTCGCCGGCGAACCGCTGCACGTTGTCCTGAACAAACACCCCAAGGGTCTGCCCGTCGAGTTGGCAAAACAGTGGTTCCGCGAGTTGGCCCGAGCGGTCGGTTATCTGCACGACCACGGCATCGTCCACCGCGACCTGAAGCCAGCAAACATCTTTATCGAGCACGGCTTGCTGAAGGTCGGCGACTATGGGCTGTGCAAGGCGATCACCAACAGCGCCCGTAGTGCCCAGACGCAGTCGGTGGGAACCGTCCACTACATGGCCCCGGAGATTTCGACCGGCAACTACGGTAAGCAGATCGATGTCTACGCTTGCGGCATCCTGCTCTACGAGATGCTCACCGGCAAGGTCCCATTCGACGGCGAGAGTGCCGGCGAAATCCTGATGAAGCACCTGACGAACACGCCCGACCTATCGGGGCTGCCGTTTGAGTTCGTACCGGTCGTGGCCAAGGCCCTCGCCAAGAATCCTTCGGCCCGATTCGCCACGATGGCGGAAATGGTGCAAGCCGTCGAGGCGTTGAATGCACCGCCACCGGCCGCGGTCCCTGTGGTACGGGCCGCGCCAGCCGCGTGTTCGGTCGTGCGTCCAGTCGTGGAGTTGCCGAGCGTTCTGCCCGCCCCGCCATTGTCGAAGCGCGGTTTCGTGGGCGAACTGGCTGGGTCGCTGGCGATGGCGGCGGTGCTATCCGCGCTGTCTACGGTGGTGTGGGGTGCCCTTCTCCGTGGCCCGAACGGCCAACTACTGGGCACGCTGTTTTTCGTAACCACCGGCATCGCCTGGGCCGTGCTGGTGCCGTCCAAGTTTTGGACCAGCTCACACGGCGACGGTTGGGGCCGGCGGCTGGCGTTGATGACCTTCGGCTCACTGGTCGGCCTGGGCGTATTATGGCTGGACGGCTGGACGCCGCACTGGCCCCCGCAACCCGGCGATATGGGCATCGTGCGGTCGGACGGCCGGGGCGTGACGAGTCAGTTCGGTTACGTAGCCTACTTTGCTTTGACGTTGGCGGCGATGCGCTGGTGGCGGTTGGCCGACCGCCGGCGCAAGTACTGGTTCAGTCTGTTCCCGGTACTGGCGAGCGGGTTCTGGGCTCTAGTACTGTCGTTCGTTTGGCCGTGGCCTCAACCTCTGTACGGGGCCGCCGCTCTGGTGACGGCGTCGATGATCGTCCAGTGGGTCAGCCCGTGGGAGCCGCCGGCCCCGCCCACGCCGAAGCGGTTACGGCTGCGGTATGCGTAAGTTCGTCGATCCGCGGCACCCACAGGGGTGCCTGTTCGCGGGGATTGTCCAATGCGTCGCTACGTTTGGGGCGTCTTGCTGGTGATGGTCATCAGTGCCGTAGCCGCCCGCGGTGTGTTCGTGACCCGTCACCGTCCACGATCCGTGGAAACGGCGGTCCTTTGCATCGACGATTGCCCAGCTGCAGTCGCCGTGCCACAGTTTCAGCGTTTCCCACCAGTGCCGCCCGTTCCGCCAGTGAACGTCAAGCGAAAGCTGCGTATTGAAGCGCAGCAGAACGCGGTGCGCAGTACGTCGGCCAAGCCGTCGCAATCGGAGGCGACAATCACGCGCGAAAAGGCGTTCGTGAGCGCGCCGACCGTGAAGCGGGACGATGCCCGCAACGATGTCCTCGTGCAAGCCGCCGAGTGGGCGACTCACGAGTTACGCCTCGGACACCCGGCCGACCGCGAGTTCTTCGACCGTCCGGAAGTTTACGAACTCAAGCTCGCCAAGGGCGAATCCGTCGATGGTATCGACACGCATGTCGCCACACTGCGCGTCAGTCTGACGCGGGCAGCCGAACGCGAACTGCTCGACCTCGACCGTCGGTTCGTGGCGGCCGACCGCCTGGACACCGCCGGTCGAAGTGTCGCATGGCTGACTGTACTGTTCGGGGCCGTCGCCAGCTTCGTCCGGCTCGATGAGTGGACGAAAGGATACTATACCAAGCGACTCGGGGCATTGTTGGGCGCGATGGTTCTGGCGGCGACGGCATTGATTGTGTCGGTGTGACCCCTTGTGACCCCTTGCAGAAACCCGGTCGCGTGGGGTAGCCTGTAATGATGGCCTCCGACAGCGACCGCCTCCTCGTGCAGCAGATCCGCCGCGGTGACTCCGGGGCATGGGATCAGCTCATCGCCCGCTACGAGGGCCGGCTGCTCGCGTTCGCCGAGCGTCGTCTCCGCGACCGGGCCGCCAGCGAGGACGTGGTACAGGAGGCGTTCATCGGCTTTCTCAACAGCCTGCCGAACTTCGACGAAAAGCGCGAGCTGCAAACGTACCTATTCACGATTACGGCCCACAAAATCACCGACCAGTTGCGTCGCCTCGGCCGCCGGCCGTACCAGACCGGCCACGAGAGTACTCCGGAGGTCCTTGGCAACCAGATCGACAGTGACGCCCCGGCCGCTTCGAGCGTCGCCCGCAGCCAGGAGCGGCAGGAATTGGAACAGGCCGCGGTCGAGCGGTGCCTTGGACAGATGATTCGCACGTGGATGCAAAAGGGCGAGTACCTCCGCGTCCAGGTTCTCGAACTCTTGCTCGTGAAGGGGATGGCAAACCGCGACGTGGCCAAGCTGCTGAGCATAGGCGAGCAGCAGGTGGCCAATTACCGCTTCGCCGCCGTGCGCAAACTGTCCGAGTTGATCCAGGACGCCGGCCTACCAGCCGACGTGTTCCCGGAACTGCAAGAGGTGCCCACAGCGTGAGCGAATTCAGCCGCGAACACCTGCGCGCCTACCTCGACGACGCCCTGACCGAAGCCGAGTTGGCCCGCGTCGAACAGGCACTCCGGTCCTCGGACGATTTGCGGACCCAGCTTCGTGGGGTGATGCAGGAGCGCGACCGCGGCGAACACTCGATCGGCGCAATCTGGCGTCGGTCGCGGCTGAGTTGTCCGACGCGCGAACAACTCGGCAGCTTTCTACTCGAAGCCTTGGAGCCCGACTATCAGGAGTACGTAGCGTTTCACCTCAAAACCATCGGCTGCCCGTTCTGTCAGGCCAACGTCGCCGACCTCCAAGCCCGGCAGCGCGACGCGACTCCCAACGCGCAACATCGTCGCCGCCGTTACTTCCAATCGAGTGCGGGGTTACTGCCGAAGTGAGGCACCGCGTTTGCGTCGTGCGAACCCTTCTTCAGCGTATTGCTAACCGTTGATAGTCGAGCCTCGTAAAATGAGGCATGGCGGTCGCGGGACGAATGACGCAACCAACTCTCGACTGCGGCCCCTTCCGATCTCAAGGAATCGTACCATGACGTTTCGTTCCGGCTCCGGCGTACTTGCCGCCGCAGCCCTCCTCCTCACACTGGTAGGCGACGTGGCAGCCGATGAAGGGATGTGGTTGTTCAACAACCCACCGACCAAACGCCTCAAGGACCGCTACGGCTTCGAGCCGGACAAGAAGTGGTTGGAACACGTTCAGAAGTCGTCCGTCCGCTTCAACAGCGGTGGCTCCGGCTCGTTCGTCTCGGCCGACGGTCTGGTAATGACCAACCACCACGTCGGCGTGGACGCCCTCCAGAAGATGTCGTCGAAGGACAAGGATTATGTGAAGGATGGCTTCTACGCCCGGTCGCACGGCGACGAGGTCAAGTGCCTCGACCTGGAACTGAACGTGTTAATGTCGATCGAACCGGTAACGGCCCGCGTCAACGCCGCAGTCAAGCCGGGCATGAGCAGCGAGGAATCCGCGAAGGCCCGCAAAAAGGTGATCGCCGAGATCGAGAAGGAGTCCACCGACAAGACCGGTCTGCGCTCCGACGTGGTCACCCTGTACCAGGGCGGCGAGTACCACCTGT
>CAZNSL010000155.1:0-9383 GCA_964574975.1 uncultured Alcaligenaceae bacterium
AATGGTTCTGGCGCGGTGCTGGCGTGAACGACCACGTCGAGTGCCCGATACGCGGCTGCCGGCTCGGCCTGGAACGGCACGAAACCGATGTCGAGACCGCCAGCTCGCTCGCGCAACTCCGCCTCGGACCACTGCGCGGCGGTGCGGTAGATCGGCCCACCGACGATGTAGAACCGTACCGGCCGGTCAGCGGTCAAGCGAGCGGCGTGCAGGAAGACATCGTGCCCCTTCCAGCGCGCGTAGGCGGCGACCAACCCGACTCGAACTGTGCCCGGTGGCGCGGGCGGTAGTCCGGCGAGGGCGTCGAGGTCGGCGGCCGGCCCGGCGGGCGCGAACTCGGCAAGGTCGATGGCGTTCGGCACCACCGCGATCGGCAACCGCGGCAGGGCGATGCGTACGTCTGCCGCGACGGCCTCGGAAACGGCGACGACGCCGGCGCAGCGGCGCGACGCGAGTCGCAGCAGATGCCCGGTCAAAGGCCGGCGGTTCAGGAAGTCGTGGACGTGCCAAACGACCGCCGCGCCGCGCGGGGCGGCCGCGGCCGCGAATAGATGCGCCTTGATGCCGTTGGCGTGGACCACGTCCGGCGCGAGGCGGCGCAGCACTCGCCGCAGTGCGAGCGCGTAGCCAGTCGCCAAGGGCAGCGCGGCCGCGAATCGAGCGGCGGCCAGCGCCGCGCCGCCGTCGCTCTCGCCGGTGCCGGCGAGTACGGCCGGCATCGGGACGGTGTGGACTGTCGCCCCGGCCCGCGCCGCGAGGTCGGCGAGCGGCCCAGATTCGGTCAGCACGACATCCCAAGTGCCGGCTGACTCGGCGGCGGCCAGCGAGTGCAGCGCATGGACCAGGACGCGCTCCGCGCCACCGAGTTGGGCCGAGACGCTCAGGATGGCGACGCGCACGCGGCGAGGTGTCCGGTAGCGAGAAGATTGCGGTACGCTGCGGCGATGGTGCGTGCCTGAGCGGCCCAGGTGAACCGCGCGGCCCACGCCAGTCGGACATCCCGCGACGGCGATTCGTCGGGATGGTCGAGGAGACGGTTGACGGTCGCGGTCCACGCGGGCACGTCGCCGACAGGGCAGTACGTCGCCGCGTCGCCGCCGACCTCGCGCAGAACAGGGATGTCGCTGGCAACAACGGCCGCCCCGCACGCCAGGGCTTCGACGACGGGCAGACCGAAGCCCTCGGCCTCGCTCGGCTGGAGGACGAGGGCAGCACCACGGTAGAGCGCGGCGAGTTCACCGCGACTCAGGCCACGTCGCTGCTCGACGGCAGAAGCGATACCGAGCCGGTCGATTTCCGCCGCCTGTGCCGCCGTCCATTCGCCACCGACCTGCACGAGCCGCAGGTCGCGGCCCTTGCGTGTGGCGGCGAACGCGTCGAGTAGCACGTCGATCCGCTTGCGCGGGATGCAACTGCCGACGTGCAACAGGTACGGCGGCCCTGCCGCGACGTCACCCTCGGCGGTAAATTCGGGTGCGACGCCGTGCGGAGCGTGGACCAGCCGTGCGGGGTCGGCAAGGCCGCGGCGGACGATCTGCCGCCCGACATCCAGCGACGAGTGGAATACGACCGCGGCCTCGGTCAGTCCGGCGAGGATGTTCCGGGCCATGGCCCGGAACCAACGCGGCCGCGGCTCCGCGGCGGGGTCGAACAGGCAGCGGAACGTGTCGAGGTCCTGACAGAAGACGCCGGTGCGGCCCGGCGACAGGGCGTGAACGAGCTGCGAGTAACTGTGATCGACGACGTGATAGAAGTCGAAGCCGCCGGCGATGCGGCGAGCGTGCCGCGGGTAGTGCCAGAGGCGGTTGACGATCCGGTCGGCGTTGTGCCAGCGGAACCGCGCGCGGAAGGGTGGGCAGACGTCGGCGACAGTCCACGACGGTTCGACCACCGGCAGGTGGGCGAGGAGCATGTCGGCGCACAGGTCCATGCTCGGCCAACCCTCGGCTGGGAAGTCGCGCAGCACGGCGAATCGCACTGTAGAGTCAGCGACGGCTCGGCCCTCCCTCAGGTCTTACCGGCATGGCCGTTCGGCGAGCAACTCGTTCACGAAAGCCGACACGCGCGCGACCTGACTCTCCGCGTCGAAGCGACCGGCCGCCGCCCGTGCGGCTACGGACTTCGCCGCCACGTCACCGGGCGCGAGGCCGTCGAGGAGTCGAGCCAGCGCGGCGTGGTACGCGGCCTGCCACGGGTGACCGCCTCCGACGCGCCACACCCAGCCGTCGTCGAGGTCGTACGCCATCGGGATCGGCCCGACCGCAACGCCGAGGCCCGCCGTTAGATACTCGCTCAACTTCGTCGTGTAACGGAAGCTGCCGACGGCGTCGAGGCTCTGCGGCAGGCTGCCGACATCCATCGCCGCGTAGTAGCGCGGCAACTCGGCCTGCGGCACGCGGCCTGCGAAGACGACGCGACCGGCCGACAGCGCCGCGGCCCGTCGTTCCAGGTGCGGCCGGCCGTCGCCGTCGCCGACGATCAGGAAACGCACGTCGCGACGCTCGACCCGCGCCGCGGCCCCGACCAACTCCGCCCCGTAGCAGTAGCCGTAGCGCCGCGACCAGACGAGCGACCCGGCGATGCCGATCGCGAGGTCGTTCGATCCGATGCCGAGTTTGGCGCGGGTGTCGCGGCGAGCGGTGTCGCGGTCGGCCGGCGACGGGAACGGTGCCCAGCCGGGGGCGGTGACGGCCCGCGGCGTGCCGAACGTCAGCGCCCGGCCGACGAGGTACGGCGTCCAGCCGATGAACCCGGCCGCGTACCGACACAGCAGCCGTTCGTACAGCGCGAACGCCGGGCGGAGCAGGCGCGACTTCGTGCCGATCCAGGGACCAACGGCGTCGCCGCTCGAAACGACGTAGCGCGTGCCGAACAAGGCGCAGGCGGCGAGAAGCGCGAGGCCGCCACCGAGGCCGGTGCCTTCCATGACCGCCAGGTCCGGGCGCGTGCGGCGGATGCGTTGGAACAGCGCCCAGGCCGAGCGCAGCTTGCGGGCGCGCTCGAACGGGAACGGCTCCGGCGACAGTTCGCGGAGCAACGTCAGGATGCGGGCCTCATCGCTGCTGCCTTGGCCGAGCGTGGCGAAGGCGAGGATTCGGCGTACCGGCGTCATGCCCGTGCCACCGCCGCAACGACTTCGCCGGCCATGTCGTCCCAGTCCCGCCGACGCAAACGCTCCGACAGAGGCGCGACTCGTGCCCGCCACTCGTCCGGCGCGACCCGCCACGCACGCAGTCGGCGCGCCAATTCAGCCGTGTCCTCAGGGTCGGGCAGGAGCATGTCGGCCAGGTCGTCGGGATATTGCTCGGCCACGCCCGCCGTTGCCGCGACCAGCGCCGGCACGCCGCGGCACAGCGCTTCCTGTACGTTCAGCCCATACGGCTCGTAGCGCACCGGGCTGACGAGTACGTCGGCCGCGGCCAGCAGTGTGAAGACGCGGTCGGTGTGGCCGAGCAACCGCACGCGGCTCGTCAGTCCGCGAGCGCGCACCGCGGCACCGAACGCCCCAAACGCCCGTCCACCGCCGGCCATCAGGAGTTCGGCGTCCCAATCGGGCGACTTGCACAATTCGGCCCAGGCGGCGAGCAACGTGTCGGCCCCCTTGCGGTTGTCGTGGCCGATGCCGCCGACGAAGACCGCGACCTGACGATGCGGTGCCAGTCCGAACGACCGCCGCGCCGCGAGCCGCTCGGCCTCCGACGGAGGGCACCAGGTCGGATCAGTGCCGTAGTAGACGACGCGCATCCGATCGGGGACGATGCCCAGCATTCGTGCGGCGTCGTCGCGCGTTCGCCGCGAGTTCGTCAGGACGACACGGGCCGCCCGCACCGCTCGCCGCTCCTGCCGCCGGTACCAGCCGCCCGCGACGGCTTCCTTCACGCGATACCAGCGCGGGGAGGCCGACAGGTCCGGCGTCCAGGCGGCGTGCAGGTAGTGCAACCAGTTGATGTCGGGCCACGTGCAGTTGCCGCCGCTGACGACGACGCGGGCGTCCGGACGTTCGCGCGCGACCTGCCGGGCGACGCGGCGGCCGGCGCGAGCGAGAAACGCGTTGCCGACCACGTCGGCCCCGCCGCGTGGAACGCGGTGAGCCAAGATGCCCGGTTGAGCCACGAGCGCCGGGTCGAACGACCAGCCGACGAGGTGAACGGCATGGCCGTGGCGGCTCAGGTGTTCGGCCAGGGCGGTGAGCGGCCGGTCCTGCCCGGCCCGCGGCCAGAAGTTGCCGGTGACAATCACCCACGGCTCGGTCATCGCGCTTCACCCCGCAGCGCGGCGAGCGTGTGCCCCAGCGCGAAGTGGCGGTCGTAGGCGGCGCGGGCGTCGCCGCGCATCCGCGCGAGGCGAGCCGGTTCGGCGAGCAGCGCCAGCGCCGCATCGGCCAGAGCAACTGCGTCGCCGGCCGGCGCGAGGACGACGCCGGGCAGCGAACGCCACAGCGACTCCGTGAGCGCTCCGTCGGAGTTGGCGGTCGGCACGCCATTAGCCAGCCCGGCCATCATCGAACTGCGGCGAGTGCTGACGCCATCGGGGTACGGCTGCACGAGCAGGTCGCACGCTTGCAGGTGGGCCGCGACCGCCGCGGTCGGGAGTCGGCCCGTCACCGCGACTCGCGCCGCCCAGTCCGATCGGCCACTCGTCAACCCGTCGCGGAACGCTTCGCCGCTTCCGATGAGGAGGACGCGCACGTCCGGCCGCGAATCGAGGAGCCGCGCGAGCGTCGGGCCAAGCATCCCGGTGACGTGCGTGCCGTAGGTGCCAAAGTGACCGACGACGGGAACGGTCGCATCCGCGCCTGCTGTGCGGCGAGCGGCTGCGACATCGGCCGGGGCGGCATCGGCTGGAACGCCGGAGGGTATCGGCAGCCAGCCGCACGGCAGCCGCCGTGGCCCGTAGGTCCGAACGTAGGCCGCCCAGGCCAGCGCGGACACGTCAACGCGCTCGGCGGCGTGCAGCACGGCTGTGGCCATGACCCGCGTGACGAGGGCGAGCGGGACGTGCCGCAGCGGCCGTCGGGCCAACGGGTAGACGATCTCGTGGACCATGACGCGGATGCGGTCGCCGTGCCAGAGCCGTCGCCACAGTAGCCACAGGCAGAACGGCAGGTTCATCCCCTTCCAGCCGAAGGCATGCGGGACGTACTGAACGAGCAGAACGTCCGGCCGCGACTGGTCGAGCCACGTACCGAGTTGCCGGAGACCGCGCGGGCCGAAGCGATCGGGCAAGCGGCGGACGGCGACGCCGGCGGGATTGTCGCCGGCGGCGGGCGGGGCGTAGACGGCGACGGCGTCGCCGGCGGCGGCGAGGCCGGCGGCAACGGCGCGCGTGTAATCGGCGACACCGCCGGCTTGCGGCGGGTACTCGCCGGTCAGGATCGCCCAGCGGGTCATCGGGCGACGGGCTTCTCCGCTACCACGAGCGAGTGCAGCCCGAACCAACGCATGACCGGGCGAGGATGCTCCAGGAACGTCAGGCGAATGGGCGGCCGGCGCGGGAAGGGCAGGTACTGGCCCGTCGAATCCGATGCGAGGATGCGTAGGCCCGCGGCCCGCACCCAGCGGCGAGTCCGCGGCAGCATCGTCACCCGACAGATGGGCTGACCGCACTCGTCGAACGTCTTGCCGCGGACCCAGCAATAGACCCGGTACAGGCCCATGCTGCTCAGGTAGTTCGGCGTCGTCAGAAACAGCCGGCCGCCGGGCTTGAGGACACGGGCGAGTTGCCGCACGGCCCGCGGCGGATCGGGCACGTGTTCGACGGTCTCGCACGAAATGACCGTGTCGAACTCCGCGCCGAACGGGCCGAGTGTCTGGATGTCGGCGACTTCCCAGCGGACGCCGGTGACGCCGTTGGCGGATGCGTGCCCGCGGGCCTTGGCGACGGCGGCGGGGGAGAAGTCGGAGGCCACGACCTCGGCCGGTGGCGTCGGCCGGCGGGCCAGCCAACAGGAGAAGCCGCCGCGGCCGCAACCGATCTCCAGTACCCGCCGGTCGGCCAGGTCGCGCACCGCATCGAGACGAAGCTTGACCATGCGGTGCCACGGCGCGTCGGCCTCGGCGTCGACATCGAGCGCGTCGTGCCAGCGGTCGTAAGCGTCGCGGGCAGCCGTGTCGGTCGTCATGTCGCCCTGCGCCGGAGTGCCGTCAGTGAATCGACCTCGCCGCAGACCTCGAAGCGTGCGTCGTTGCAGATCAACTCGGCGGTGTAGCGCACGCTGCCCGCTTCGCCGATCGGGCGGTTGGGCGTCGGGCGGCTGTCGTGCAGCGCGACCACGCCACCCGGCGCGACCAGGCCCGACCAGCCCTCCCAGTCGGCCCGCAGGCCGTCGTAGCTGTGGTCGCCGTCGAGGAACAGGAACTCGACGCGGCCTGCCAGCGCCGGCCCGAGGGCGCGGGCGGCGTCGGCCCCCGTGGCCCGCACCCACGCGATTCGACCGTTCCGCACCCGCCCGACTTCCACACGGGCGATCCGCCGCTGGAGACTGACGCCGAGCCGACCGGGCGGGTACGGGTCGATCGCGTAGAGGATGCCGTCGACGGCCATTGCTGACCGGAGCCGACGAGTCGTGACGCCGTGCCAGACGCCGACCTCGACCAGGCAGCGCTTGCCGGCCGCGAACGCGGCCAGACAGTCGCGCTCGGCCTCGGTCGTTTGCGTCTCGGCCGGTGCTAGCCCGAATTGCCAGCGCAGGAAGTGTCGCAGTACGTCCACCCGCCGGCTCCTCACCGCCGCGCCGCCATCCGTGTGTAAACGTCGTGCAGCGGCCGCGCCACGCGGTCCCAGGTGTAATTTGCCGCTACGTCCGCGTGCGCCTGCCGGCCGAGCCGCTCGCGCAGCACCGCGTCGTCGAGCAGCCGGCCGACCGCCGCGGCCAGCGCGGCCGGGTCGCGCACGGGGACCAACAACCCGTTCGCCCCGTCGGCGATGACGTCCTTCATGCCGCACGTCGCCGTGCCGACCGCCGGCAGCCCGGTCGCCATCGCCTCCAGGAGCGTCTGCGGCGTGCCCTCGAACGTACTCGGAATCAGGTACGCGGCGGCCGTCAGCATGTGTCTCGCCAGGTCCGACTCGGACGCGGGCGGTACGACCTCGATCCGCCCACGCAGCGATTCCGGGAACGACGCGAAAACGAGCTCCGCCGGGAAGCCGACGCCCATCGCAAGCAACTTCAACGTCGGTCGTCGGGAGGCGAGTGCGGCGAAGGCGGCGGCAATGTCGGTCGTGCCCTTGCGCGGCAGCCACGTCCCGAACGTCAGCAGCCGGTCGGCCGTCGCGTACGTCCGCCGCTCGTAGGCCGTCAGGTACGCCGGGTCGGCCGCCGGAAATAGGCGAGTCACGCGGTCGTCCGGGAGGTCGTACCGGAGACGGAGGAAGTCGCGGTCCTCGCCGCTGAGGCAGAACACGTGGTCGGCCCGTCGCAGGCCGATCCGGGCTTGGGTCAACACGCTGAGCGGAAACCACAGCCGCGTCTTGAGCGACAGCGGGGCGCGGCCGAGTCGGGCGTCCTCGCGAGCGACGGCCCAGCCGCGCTCCTCGACGCCGTGGCTGGTGACGGCCAACAGCGGGTTACCGGCCGCCCGGCGTCCGAGTGCGAGAAACGCCGCACTCGGCTCGTGGACGTTGACGATGTCGTATGGCCGACCGGCCCGCGCCGCGGCGACCGCGCGCCGCCACGCGAGCCACGGGAACGCGAACCGACCCAGCCGGCCGTTGAGCCGGGCCGGCACGTCCTCTGCGGAGAAGTAATCGACGATGTGCCCGTCGGCGGCGACGCGGTCGTGCAGGAAGCCGAGCATTCGGCTCATGCCGCCGCGGCGATCGTGTGCGACGTTTTGGGCGACCAGGATGCGCAGCGGCCGCGTCACCGAACCAGCCGGCCGCCCTCGGCCAGCAGGAACGTCAGGCCGCACGCCGCGGCCAGGCCACGGTCGCGCTCGGAGTCGCCGATCAAGAGCGACCCGGCCAGGTCGATGTCCCACTTCGCCTTCGCCGCCAGCACCATGCCCGGCTGCGGCTTGCGGCAGTCGCACTCGCCATCGGCGTGCGGGCAGACAAATACGTCGTCGATGCGGCAGCCGCGAGCCGCAAACCCGGCGATCATTCGGGCGTGGATGTCGTCCACCGCGGCCCGCGTCACCAGCCCGCGAGCGATGCAGCGCTGATTGGTCACCACGACGACCAGCATGCCGAGCGCGTTGGCGAGTCGCACCCAGTCGAACGCCGACTCGTGGAACGCGAAGTCCTCCCAGCGCAGGACGTACTCGCCCGGCGGCGGGGCGACATTGATGACGCCGTCGCGGTCCAGAAACAATGCCCGCCGGCTCACAGGTCGCCCCCGACGAAGATCACCTTCGATCCCTCCGGCTCCAGCGCGAACGGTACCTCGACGAGGTCGGCCAAGGCCGTTCGCAGCGCCGCGTGTCGGTGCGGTTCGCAGTAGAAGAGCAGGAACCCGCCGCTGCCGGCCCCGAGCAACTTGCCGCCGAGGGCACCGGCCGAGCGACCGCGTTCGTACCAGCCGTCGATGGCCGAGGTCGAGATCGACGCCTCGACCGACTTCTTCACCTCCCACGCCGAGTGTAAGAGTCGGCCGAACTCGTTGAGGTCGTGTCCGGCCGTCAGCGCATCGCGCATTGCCACGGCGATCTGGCAGAGTTCGCGCAGCATCGGCCGCTTCTGGCCCGTGCCTGCCCGTTGTTTGGTCAGGACCTCGCTGGCGCTGCGCGTCAGGCCGGTGAAGAAGAGCAACAGCCGGCGGCCGAGTTCCGCCCGCGTCCCGGCCGCACAAATGATGGGATCGACCGCGACGTGCCCGTCCGGCTGGAACTGGATGAACTGCAACCCGCCGTGCGCGGCGATGTACTGGTCCTGCTTGCCGATCGGCTCGTGGAGGATGTCGATCTCGACTCGGCAGGCCGTTTCCGCGAGGAGCTTCGCCGACGCCACCCGGCCGGCGTGGGCGTACAGTGCGTGCAACAGGCCCACCGTGAAACTGCTCGACGACCCCATGCCGCTCTGAGCGGGCAGGTCGGCGACCGAGACGATCTCCAGCCCCCGCTCGATGCCGAGGAGTTTCAGGCACTCGCGGACGATGGGGTGTTCGATCTGGTCGGCGCGGTCGGCCAGTTCGGTGCGCGAGTAGCTGACGCGGAAGGTATCGCCGAAGCGAGGCTTCACCGTTAGGTAGACGTACTTGTCGATGGCCGTGGACAGCACGGCCCCCGGCTCCTCGGCCCAGAAGGCTTCGAGGTCGGAGCCGCCGCCGGCGAAACTGACGCGGAAGGGGGTGCGGGTGATGATCATAACTTTTGAGTGCTGAGTGCTGAGTGCTGAGTGCTGAGTGAAGACAGAGAACCACCTGTCTTCACTCAGCACTCAGCACT
>CAZNSL010000156.1:0-9356 GCA_964574975.1 uncultured Alcaligenaceae bacterium
GCCCTGTTTTCGCCTTTCTTTAATCCTCCTCCTAACGCCCGCTAACCGAAAGCGATCACTCGCCCGTCACGGCGTAATCGACGAACCCGATCATCATCTCCTCCCAGGTCTGTTCGCCCCAGCGGACGGTTTTCGTCGGGTCCGGGTTGTTCTTATTCTTCGCCGAGTTGTCGAAGTGGGCCGTACACTCGATGCGCGACCCGGCCGGTATCGCTCGCGGCGTTGCCAAGCGGTAGACGTTCTGCCAACTGAAGTCCCAGCGCGGCACGCTCAAGAGTGTCTCGCGCGTCCCGTCCGGCTGCACCAATTCGTACTTGAAGTCCTTGCCGCGGAGGTGCATGTGCGGCAACAGCGAGATGAGCTGCGAGCCTTTGCGGAAGGTCGATACCGACTTGACCTCATAGTTGTCGTCGCCCGGTGGGATGGCGAATCGACTGAACGCGATGCCGCGCGTCTTCACCTGGACTTTCGGCGGTTCTTTGGCGAAGACCATGCCGATCGACGAGCGGTCTACGCGGGCCATGCCGTTGGGCGTGTAGTGCATCTGGAACAACAGCGACGATCCCTTCGGGATCTTCTTCGCTTGCCCCGGCGCGTACACCGAGGGCATGTCGCCGGGGGCGTAAGCGGCGAGCAGATTGTTGCCGACCCGATCCTCTCCGCCCTCGCCGGGGAACGGTTTGCCGCGTCCCTCGTAGACGTAGACGATAATGTGGTGAACTACCTCGCGGGCACCGGGTCGCGCCTCGACGGCCTGCACCCACTTGTCCTCGGTGAAGCCCGTGTCAACGACGCAGTAGCGGTACGGGATGCCGCGTGGAGGGGCTTCGGCCGGTACGCTGTACGTTTTCGGCATCTCGAACACTACGTCCGGTTTGCCGATCGCCCAGCCGTCTGCGAATTGCCTCGGTGCGGGGACATCTTTCGGATCGCCTTGCGGGCAGCCGGCGTCGATCCACGCGAGCAACGTCTGCCGGTCGGCATCGGGCATCCCGCGGGCATTGGAGAACGTTCCGAAACGCCGGTCGGCGGGCCATGGCGGCATGCGGTTCTGGTTCACGACAGTGCGGATCGTCTCGCCCCAGGCCGCGACATCGTCGTAGTTCATGAACGGCATCGGCCCGATCTGGCCGGGCCGGTGGCACTCCTGACAGTGAGTCTGCACGATGCGAGCGATGTCCTTCGAGTATGTGACACTCGCGTCCTTGGCCGGAGCCTTGCGCCGGCCGATGGCACAGCCTTCGACCTCGGTGGCCTGCACACTGACTGGCTTGCCGGTCAGCACTTCTTCAACGGCCACAGCCAGGTCGCGGCGGGTCGGTGCGGTTCGCTTGTAACCGAAGCCGAACTGGTCGTCGATACGTCCGCGATAGCGCACCACCCGCGCGGCGTCCAGCACGAACGCTTCCGGCGTGAATTTTGCCCCGAAACGGTCGGCCAGCGTCTGGCGCTCGTCCTTCAATACGGGGAAGGGCAGGTGGTTCCGTTTTGCGTGCTCGACGATCTTGGCCGCGTCGTCTTGTGGGTTGGCGTTGACGGCGACGAACGCGACGCCCTTGTTCTTGAACTCGTCAAACAGCTTGCCGAGCGTGAGGAAGTAACTGGTGTTGATCGGGCATACGGTGCCGGTGAAGACGACGACGGTGGCCTTCGCCGCGGGCAGCGTCCACGACTTTCCGGTGCTGGCGTCGGGTAGGGAGAACGGTTCGATCGGGTTGGGCTGCGGGTCGGAACGTCCGTAGCCGACGGCAACGAGTGCGGCGAATCCGAGGGCGACGGCGAGTGGCGTGCGGATGGTCCGCGGCATGATGCTTCCTCAAATAGTCGGAGGAATCCCTGGGCGCAGTACCCGCCAATACGTTAGCGAGTTTCAGTATCGCCAGTCCGGGGCGCGGGCGAGGGTCCCAATGCCTTGTCGCTCGCGTTCCGGGCTGGCAAATATCATTAGTGTCATGCGACCGCTCGTTCTCGTCAATGCCGTTGGGCTGACGCCGCGACTGTTGCCGCATGCGTCGCGCCTGGCGGCACTCGCCGGCGCGGGTTGGGTGCGGCCGCTGCGCGAGGTGCTTCCGGCCGTCACCTGCACGGCACAGGCGACGCTCCTCACCGGCATGTCGCCGCGCGAGCACGGTATCGTTGCCAACGGCTGGCACTACCGCGACACCGGCGAGGTACGTTTCTGGCAGCAATCGAACCGGCTGATCCAGTCCGAACCGGTGTACGCGACAGCCCGTCGCCGGGCCGGCGAGCGTGGCCGGCCGTTCAAGTGCGCCAAGTTGTTCTGGTGGTTCAACCAGGGTGCAGCCGTCGACTTGAGTGCGACGCCGAAGCCGCACTACGGCGTCGATGGCCGCAAAGTGTTCGACATTCTGACCGACTCTCCGGAATTGGCCGCTCGTTTGGTTGGACGACTCGGGCCGTTCCCGTTCCACACGTTTTGGGGGCCGGCGGCGGGACTGCCCTGTACGCGCTGGATTGCCGAGGCGGCTGCCCATGTATTGACCGATGATCGACCGGACCTGACGCTCGTCTACCTGCCGCACCTGGACTACGAGCCTCAACGGCGAGGGCCGGGCAACTGCGACATGGCGCGACACGTCCGCGAACTCGACGATGCCTGCGAACCGCTGCTCGACGCGGCGCGGGCTGTCGGTGCGGCCGTGTGGGTCGTCAGCGAGTACGGCCATTGCGACGTGTCGAAGCCGATTTTCGTCAACCGGGGCTTGCGGTCGGCGGGCCTCCTCGCGGTGCGGCAAGGCCCGTTCGGCGAACACCTCGATACGTTTGCGAGCCGAGCGTTCGCGGTCTGCGACCACCAACTCGCGCACGTGAGCGTCCGCGATCCGGCCGATGTGCCGCGGGTGCGCGATGTGGTAATCGCACTGCCGGGAGTGACCCGCGTCGCCGGTGGTGAGGAGCGGCGCGACCTTGCCCTCGACCACCCGCGTTCGGGCGAATTGATCGCATTGTGCCAGTCCGACGCATGGTTCGCGTATCCGTTCTGGCTCGACGACAGGAACGCCCCAGACTATGCCCGCACGGTCGCCATTCATGCCAAACCGGGCTACGACCCGTGCGAGTTGTTCTTCGACCCGGCGCTCCGCTTCCCGAAACTGCGAGTGGCTCGGCGACTCGTGCAGAAGGGACTCGGCTTCCGCATGAGGATGGACGTGATTCCACTCGATGCGTCCATCGTCCGTGGCAGTCACGGCTTGGAAGCTGCGGACGATGCCGACCGGCCACTGTGGGTGGGTAACGGTCCACTGCCGGGGGACGGAGTGCGGCCAATGACCGAGGTCCGCGACGCGGTTTTGGCGGCCCTCGACCTATCCGATTAGCGACGCTACGCAGAAGCGTTTCGTTGCGAAGAACGCTGCTACGAAGCGTTGCTAACCGGGAATCACGGCGACATCTTCCGTTCGTTCAAGTGCGGCTGCCGCAGGTTGATCTGCTCGATCCATGTCGGCGGTATTTTTAGCAGCCCATACGGCGGTACGCACATCCATTTCAGGTCGGCGCTCTCTGGCGCTCCGGCACTCAGCATCGTCGCCAGGAGACCGCCGGCGAAACCGTTGGCGAGGGCCGTACCCGCTGACGCCTTGACGCCGGGCAAAGGCATCTCGTCCGGCGTCAGGAATGTCGGCTTGACCAGTAACTCGCGGCCGGCGTACGCGCCATAGGCGCTGTACGGCTGCGGCTTGCCTTGCAGGTCCGCCGCGCCGATGGTGCGTGGGAACACCGCGTCGCCAGGCGTGCCGAGGCCGCCGGTGCTAGTGGTGAAGTCGCCAAATACGGGCCGACCCTTGGCTCTCGTCGCGTCGTCGGCGACCTCGACGAACAACCGTCCGCGGGCCTCCCAAATGCGCTTCGGACCGAGTGCTGGCAGCGATTCCGGTCGAGTGCCACTCGGTACATGGCCTTCGACCCGCAATGCGAACCGGCCGGGAGTGTCGAGCGTGAATTCGACGATCTGTTCGTAGGTCGCCACGTTCGGCGAGCGGTCGATGAGTTGCGGTGGCTTGACCGAGCGGGCGACGACGTTGAAATCGTCGGCGGCGAGTTTCGTGTGCGTAGCGTCGCGCTGACGAAGCACGATCAGTGACAGGTCGGCTAATGGCGTGCGAAACACGTCAGGCACCAAAGCGTCGGCTGCCGGATCGTGCGCCTCGCTCCATTGGAGAGCAACGCGCACCCGCGCTCCAGCCGGCAGTTCGCCGAGCGAGGTGCCACCGTCCACCGGCCGAAACGCGAGGAAGTTCAATTCGTTCGTCCACGAGTCCTTCGGCAGTTCGGTCCCGGCGGTGGCGAACTCTAGCACGCCGTTGCCGTCGACATCGGTCAGCGGCCCGATCCACGACTGGCCGCGGGTATCGCCGGCCGCCTGGAACCACAGAGGCGGGCCGCGAGTCGGCAGTGGCGAACCATACGGCTTCACCAGTGGCCGGCCGAACAGCGTTTCGTCGATGTACCGGCTCAGCGGACCAAAACCATCGGTGGGATAGCCGATGTCCCATGCCAGGGCGTTAACCACGACCTTGACCGAACGGAGATTGGACAGGTCCTCTTCGAGCTGCGCCATTCGTTGGAGGCGGCCGAGGTACTCCTGTTCCGCCACAGCTAGGTCGCTAGCGCGCTGGGCCTTTTCGCGTCGGCGCTGGATGGCGGCTTCGTCGGACTCGAAGTCCTCGTCCTTAGGCCGCCGGTCTTCCGTAACCTGCGCCCGAAGGATGCGCAGCCGCTCGTTTTCGCGCAACAACTCTTCGTTGCGGGCTGCTAGGCTCGGCGGACGGACGACCCTGCCGTGCAGATACTGGGCCGCGTCGGCCAGCATGTACGCCGCGGATGGGTCTACACGGATCAGCACGAGTTGCGCGTCTGGTGCGGCTAGCTTGACGGCGAGGGCAACCTTGGTGCCGCGGCCAACATCGTCGCTAGCCGGGTCAGGGTCGGGCATCAGCGACGGATTACGCGCGGCCGTCAGGTCGATCAGCGTTGCACCGGGCAACAACTTGGCCGCGCCGGCAAAGCTCGCATCGATGATGGCGACGCGAATGCTGGCCCCGCGGTAGCCCATGCCGTGTAACTGGCCGAGGCCCGTGCAGCCGAACACGTCGGCCGGGATGCCGCGCGCTCGCACCAGCGGTGCCCGCGTAGCTGGCCGCACGGGTCGTACCGTCGCGACGCCCGGCGACGCGGCGATCGTCCGTGCGACCGACGCTGGTGCAAGGATCGTCACCACTGGGCCGACGCGGCCTTCGATGGCCACGTCGCCGGCACCCTGTAGAAAGTTGCGCCACGCCGCGTCTTCAATGGCGACCGGCGGTCGGTTCAGCACGACCTCCATGCGAATCCGCCCGCCGCCTTCCTTCGCGATTTCGGGCCAGAGGTCCGGCGCGACGTTTTCCAGCGTCGGGTCCACGGTCGGGGCAGGCGCGTCGGCGTTGGGTGGCACTCCCTCCGGCTCGGCAATCACCTCGACGACCCGGATCGGATTGAACTCGCGGATCGGATCGGGCAGTTCGTCGCGCGGCACGTCCGGCCCGAGCCAGCCGCCGGGCGTGTCGCGCAGGTCGCTGAGTAGCGACTCAATCTCGGCAGTCGGGACGGTGCCGAACAGGCGCGTGTTCTTGCGGTTGTCGTAGCCGACCTTGTCCACGTACCCGAGCGATGCGAGCCGCTCCTTCGTTTGCTGGGCCAGGTCCTTCTGCCGCGCGGGTGCAAGGTTCGGGTACAACTCGATGGAGACGAGGACGCGCTGTTCCGGGTTCTCCGGCAGGCGATAGCCGCTCGGCTTCAGCAGCATGGTGCGAACGTGTGGTTCGCGCAACGCGGCTGCAACCTTGTTCGACGGCAGTGTGCCACGGAGCCGCTCGGCGGCCGGATCGGCCGGTTCGTTCGGGTCGTCCGACGGTATCCGTTGGAAGCCGACGCTTTCGAGGTAGAGCGTCATGGCGTCGAATTGGCGGATGCGCTCGGTGCGATCCGCGCGAATGCGATAGCGGATTTGCGCGTCGTATGTCGCTGGCGGCGTCGGTCCGGCCGGACGCTGGGCCACGACCGGTGGCGTGGCGGACAGTAGGCCACACAGGGCGAGGGCAATGGTGCGTACGGTCGGGGAGTGCGACATCATGCGGCAGCCTCGCGGAAGCGCGGTACGTGCGGGGTGATCCCGTCGCGGCGGGTGGTCCGGGGAATTGTGCCATGCGGAGAACGGGGCGACCGGCGACCGCAAGAGGAATCGCCGGGCTAACGGCCGGCGGAGCGGGCGCGGATTCCGGTTAGCGCAGTTGCGACGGACCTGCTGGGGTTAGCAATCCGGCAAGGCTTGGCACTATTGCACATCGCTCCTCGGCCCGAGGAGCGATTCGGCCAGATGCCCGACAGTGGAATGGATGCTATCCCTTGACTCGATTGGGTGCAAGCTTGCCCAGGTTCTCGAACAGGTGCGACAGCGACGCCATCAGCTTCTTGAAGTCGCCCTCGTGCAGGCTTTCGTTCGGAGCGTGGGCGTTCGACTGTGGGTCCTCGATGCCCATGAGTAGGGCCGGTGCGCCGCCGAACAGTTCGGCCAGCGGACCGACGAAGCCGATCGATCCTCCGCAGCCGATGGCGATCGGGTCGCGGTCGAAACCCTGACGCATTGCTCCCATCGCCGCCTCGAAGGCCGGGCCGTTCGGGTCGGTCATCCACCATTTGCACGGCGCGCCGAGTTGCTTCACCGTCACTTTGACGCCCCACGGCGGGTCGGCCGTCAGAAACGCTCGCAGCGACTCAAGCACTTGTTGCGGGTCCTGGTCGGGCACGATGCGGCAACTGACGATGGCCTGCACCTTCGGCAAGACCTGGTTGGACGCGCTCTTGATCGAACTCGCCTCCTGCGCGATCACCGTTACCGCGGGTTTGCGCCACGTCTGCTCGTAAAGCGTCGCGCCCTGTTCCATCGCTAGCCGCACGCCGGGCAAGACGCCGAGGTCGCGGCGGGCCTTCGCCTCGTCGAACGGCAACGCCTTGAACGCGGCCCGCTCCTTGTCGGTCATCGGCCGCACCTGGTCGTACAGTCCCGGAATCGGCAGCGGCTTACTTTCGGCGTACAGCCGACCGAGGATGTGGTTTAGAGCGATGGTTGCATCGGCCAGGGCACCACCGGCCATGCCACTGTGAACCGGCAGCGACGCACTCTCGACCTCGACGAGCGCCGCGACGATGCCGCGCAAGCTGTAGGTAATCGACGGCAGGCCGACTTCGAGGTTCTCGGTGTCGCAGACGACGATGACATCCGACTGGAGCTTCTGCTTGTAGCGGTCGAAGAAGCTCATTAAGTTCTTCGAGCCGATCTCCTCCTCGCCCTCGACGACCATCTTGACGTTGACGGGCAGCGCACCGCGGGTGTTGAGGAAGGCGGCGACCGCGCCGAGTTGGGCGGAGATGGCTCCCTTATCGTCGGCGGCCCCGCGGGCGAACAATCGGCCGTCGCGGCGGGTCAGCTTCCACGGGTCGCTCTTCCACTGTTCCTCGTAGTTGA
Source organism: uncultured Alcaligenaceae bacterium (assembly GCA_964574975.1). Classification (GTDB taxonomy): domain Bacteria; phylum Planctomycetota; class Planctomycetia; order Gemmatales; family Gemmataceae; genus JAXMAS01. Next base: position 7,523 of record CAZNSL010000156.1, read on the forward strand.
TCGGTTGCACGTCGTGGTGGGCGTAGAGGAACACCGTGGGCTTATCGGGTCCGTTGAGCCACTCGCCGTAAGCGTACGGCAGCGAGTCGCCGACGCGCAGCACCTCGACCTTCTGCAAGCCAGCTTGGCGCATCTGGTCGCAGGTGAGGGCTGCGGTGCGTTCGATTTCGGCGGTGTGTTCGCCGTCGGTGCTAATGCTGGGGATCGCCACCTGATCCGCCAGGCCGCGGACGATCTGTTCATGGTACTTCCCGAGCCAATCCAGTACATCGCGCATGAGAGCCTCCGGATGCGGTGTTCCTAAAAGTGTACCCCGGCGGGCGGGGCGGGAAAAGTGTCGGGTCGGTCGGCGTCGTGCCGAGCGACCCGGCGCGGGTTCGCGTCAGCGGATGACCGGCAACACCACGTGCGACTCGTTCTTGCCCGCTGTGTAGACGCGGTGCGTGGCCTTGCGGAAGTCCCCATCCTTCGCCGCGTAGATGTCGCAGAACGTCTGCGGGTTGCGATCCACGAGCGGGAACCAACTGCTCTGCACCTGGATCATCAGCCGGTGCCCGGTGCGGAAGCAGTGGCACACGTCCTGGAGGGCGAACTTCACCCACGTCCCTTCGCCCGGCACGAACGGTTCCGGCCGCTCGAACGAGTTGCGGAACTTGCCGCGCATCACGTCGCCGCGGACGAGTTGCTGGTAGTTGCCGAGTTTCACGCCGCGCGAGTTCGGCTCCGCGTCCGTCATGTCCGGCGGGTACACGTCGATGACCTTGACGACCCAGTCGGCATCGGTCCCCGTCGTACTCACGAACAACTCGACTCCGATCGATCCTGCAACGGTCAGGTCCGATTCCAAGACCGGGGTTTCGTAGACCAGTACGTCGGGACGGCGGGCGGCGAAGCGCTGGTCGGCCGTCATGTAGTCCTTCTCCATGCCGATGGAGATGCGGTCGAAGTACGGCACCGGCTTGGCCGGATCGCTAAGGAATTCGTCGAATGCCTCGACACCCGACGTGCCGTTCGCCGGCGCGAGGATACCACCGGGGCGCAGGTACATCGCCGTCGGTGTCGCGCCGCGCGGCGGCCAGGCGTCGAACTTGCGCCAACGGTTCGTGCCGGTCTCGAAGCACAGCGCCTTCGGCAGCTTCGGGTCGCCCTTGCCTTTCAGGTGGTACTCGAAGAACGGTAACTGCACTGCGTTGCGGAAGTAGACGGAGGTCTTGGCGTTGAACTTCGCATCGCCGAGGGATTCGCCGTCGCCGCGCGACCAGCCGCCGTGGACCCACGGCCCCATGACCAGGTGGTTCGCTGATTGCGGAGCATTCGCCTCGACCTTCTTGTACGTTTCCAGGGCCCCGAACAGGTTCTCGGCGTCGAACCAGCCACCGACGGTCATGACCGCCGGCTCGATCGCTTTCAGGTGCTGCCGCAGGTTCCGCGACCGCCAGAACTCGTCGTAGGTGCCGTGCTTCATGGCCTCGGACCAGAACGCGATGTCGCCCTTGAAATACCGCGTATCGAGGTTGGCGACTGAGCCGGCCTTGAGGAAGAAGTCGTAGCCGTCCGGGGTGCCGTGATCGAATCGCTCGCCGCGCGGCTTCTTCGTCGGTTCTGGCCGTGGCCGGCCGAAGGCTGACATGAAGTTGAAGCAGTGCGGCAGGAACAGCGCCCCGTTGTGGTGGAAGTCGTCGCCCATGAACCAATCGGTCACCGGGGCCTGAGGCGAAACCGCCTTGAGCGCGGGGTGCGCGTCGATCATTCCGGCGGCCGTGTAGAAGCCGGGGTACGAGATACCGGACTGGCCGACCTTGCCGTTGTGGCCCGGCACGTTCTTCAGGAGCCA
>CAZNSL010000157.1:0-9345 GCA_964574975.1 uncultured Alcaligenaceae bacterium
CGCGCGGCGAGGAACAGGCCCTCCCACTTGCCGCCGGTCTTCTCGCGCCGCCCCTCTAGCCGCGCTGGCAGGACGCGCGTGTCGTTCAACACGAGGAGGTCGCCCGACGCGAGAAGTTCGGGCAGGTCGGCGAAGGTGCGGTGTTCAAGTGTGCCATCGGTCCGGCGGACGACCAAAAGCCGCGAGTGGTCGCGCTCGGTGGCCGGTTCCTGGGCGATCAGTTCGTGAGGGAGATCGTAGTCGAGGAAGGGCATGGCGGACTCGACCGCCGCCGCATGGCGGCGGTCGAGGAATCGTGTCACTTGAAGTTCTTCACCCACTTGTCGAATTCCTTCTTGTGCTTCTCGACCGACTTCGCGGGGCCGATGAGCCGGAAGAAGTATGGTCCCTTCGGGCTTTCGAAGATGACGTTGATGGCACGGTAGTCTGGCTTCTCCGTGATCTTCGCGTTCGGCGCGAACGGCGGGAACTTCTCCAGGTACGTCCCGGTTACGTCGTAGTACGTCACCTTCACGTCGCCGACCTTGAGTTCTTCCTTCTTGACGTTCTTCTCCTCCGGCGACTTGAACTGTTCTTTCCAGCGTTTGAGGTTGGCCTCGGTGCCGCCGCCGCTGCCGGTGCCGAAGAAGTAAACGACCAGCGTCGTCGCGTCCTTTTCGTCGCCCGCCTTCGGCAACTCGAACTTCGCGTGCTGCATCTGCGTCGCGGTTGCTTGCTTCTTCCAGGCGTCGGGCGTTTTCGACTTCAGCCCGTCGATCGTCACCTCGCCGGCTCGCGCCGCGCCGCAATACGCCAGCGCTGCGGCCACACACAGCCATCGACTCATCGCCAACCTCCTCGGAGTTTTAGGTCAGTCGTAAAGCAGGAACTTCGCGCGGCGGGCGCGGAACTCGTCCAGGCCCTTCTGCCAGCCGGCGATCAACTCATCGGGCGACAGGCCGGCTTTCACACCCTCGAAGGTCGCCTTGTGGACGAGCAGCGTGTCGTAGCGGTCGGGCTTCCAGGCGTCCGGGTAGAGCTTGTGGAGTTCGCACGCCAGCGTCAAGCCGACGCGCACTGGTTCGAATGCTGCCCAGTCATCGGGGATGATCTGAATACCACTGCATGCCTCGCGGGCGAACTTGCTCGCCGACGGCGTTCGCTCGGTTGGCACGAAGCGCACGCCAGGTAGGCCACGAGCGTTCATGGCAGCGGCCAACACCCGGCCGTCGATGTACGGCGCTCCAACCCACTCGAACGGGGTGTCGGTGCCGCGGCCGACGCTCAGATTCGTCGTCTCCAACAAGCCGATGCCGGGATAGAGCAGGGCCTGCGTCAACGAGCGCATGTTCGGCGACGGGTTGACCCACGTTAGGTCCGTGCGGTCGAACATGTCGGCGCGCTTCCAACCTTCGACCTTCACGATTTCGATGTCGACGGCGATCTTGCGTTCGGTCTTGTACAAGCCGGCCAACTCGCCGAGCGTCAGGCCGTGCCGCAGGGGAACCTCGTGCCAGGCGACGAACGAGCCGCGGCCGGAGTCGCGCACTGGGCCGGCCACGGCGATGCCGCCGATCGGGTTCGGCCGGTCGAGGATCATCACCTTGACGCCGTTCTCGGCGGCCGCCTCCATAATGAGGCCGAGTGTGCTGCTGTAGGTGTAGAACCGACAGCCGATGTCCTGGATGTCGTAAACGAGAACATCGAGGCCCTTGAGTTGCTCGGCCGTCGGCTTGCGGCGTTCGCCGTAGAGGCTGTAGACGGGCAGGCCGGTCTTCTCGTCCTTGCCGTCGGATACCTTCTCGTCGAGTTGGCCGCGGATGCCGTGTTCGGGGCTGAACAAAGCTGCGAGTTTGACGCCCTCGGCCTTGTGCAACAGGTCGATGGTCGGCACGCCGTCGCGGCTGCGGCCGGTGTGGTTGGTGACCAAGCCGACGGTCTTGCCCTTCAATCGCGCGAACTTCTCGGATGCCAGCACGTCTATGCCGGTCTTGCTCCCCTCTCCCGGCTTTGCGGGAGAGGGGAGAACACCCAGGGCGTGGGCTGCGGCGGTCGCGACTTCGCCGCGGACGCGGGAGACGTTGCCCTTGCCATTCGGATGGAGGCGGTTGCTCAGGAAGACGACTGCGGTCTTCGATGCCGGATCGATCCACCGCGCCGTGCCGGTGAATCCTGTTGGTCCGAAACTCACGCCCCGTTCGAACCGGGTACCGGGGTTCCGCGAGAATGCCGTGTCCACGTCCCAGCCGAGTGCGCGCTTGCCACCGGGCACAGGGCGGGCGGCCGTCCACAGCTTGACCGTCTCTGGCATGAGGACCGATCCGCCACCGTCGAGGACGCACTTGGCAAACGTCAGCATGTCGTCGGCGGTGCCGAACAGGCCGGCGTGGCCGGCGACGCCGCCGAGTTTGTACGCCCGCGGGTCGTGGACTTCGCCGCAGATCCATTTGCCGTCGCGCTTATCGCAAGGGGCGCAGCGCGGTTTCATGGCGTCACTCGGCTTGTAGCCGGTATCCGCCATACCGAGCTTGGCGAAGACGTTCGCCTTGGCGAACTCGTCGAGTGGCGTGCCGCTGACGCGGGTGACCAGCTCGCCGAGGACGATGAAGTTCACGTCGCTGTACGTGAATTTCGACCCGAGCGGCGTGACGAGTTTCAGGGCCGCGATACGCTCTAATGCCTTGTCTCGGCCGTCCTCGTAGTCTTTGATCGGGTTGTCGGCGATCAAGCCGCTCGTGTGTGTCAGGAGGTGTTCCAGCGTCACGCCGTCCTTGCCGTTGGCGGCAAACTCCGGCCAATACTCGGCCACTTTGGCGTCGAGCCGCAGCTTGCCGTCCTGTACGAGCTTCATGACAGAGGTCGACGTGGCGATTGGCTTCGTCAGCGAGGCCAGGTCGAAAATCGTGTCGATGGTCATCGGCTCCGCAGTCGGCTCAACGGCGCGTTTGCCGAACGCACGTGTGTAGACGACCCGACCGTCGTGCAGGACGCCGACGACCGCGCCGGGGCAGTCGCCGCGGGCGATGGCGGCATCGACAGCGTGGCCGATGGCGGCGAAGCGCTCGTCCGCGAATGACGGAAAGACCGCTGCCAGGGCGACGGCGAATGCGATTCGATTCATTCGCGGCTACTCCAACGAATCCAGCATCGCCTGCAACTCGCCCTGAGCGTGCAGATCGCACTCGTGGCCGGCGACGCCGATACCGGCGCGTAATGCTTCCTTGGCCTCGCCCTCGCGGTCGAGGCGCACGAGCGTTTGCGCCAGCATCAGGTAGGTGGGGACATATTGCGGTGACGCGACTAGCAATTCGCGGAACGCCTCGACTGCGGTCGGGTCGTCGCCGGCACTGACGTACTCCATTGCCAGACCGTAGCGCAAGAACGGGTCGTGTGGGTCATCCACAAGAAGCGCCCGGATTTGCCGCAACCGCTCCGTCTCCGCCATGCGACCCTCACCCCTTCCGCGGCCGGCAAAGATTGCCCGGTGTGACGCCGAATCCGCCCCGACGGTCTTCTTAGCCACGCTGAGCCGTTGGGCAACGGCCGTACAATCGTCAGGTCGCGCCCCACCCGAAGCCGACCGGCGGACCGGTAGCTGCAGCGGGCGGCGCGGGCTTCAGCGGCCGGAGCAGGGCGGCCGATTCCAAGGGCGACGTGATCGCGCCTCGAACGCCGCCGCACGGAGAACACCATGCGTCACCCCCGGATCGGTCGCCTGGCCCGTCGTTGGGGGTCCTGGGCACTTGGCGTCGGCCTGTGCGCCATCGCGCCGACGGCCCACGCGACGCTACCCGTCTCGGCCGGCAATGCTCGCCGCACGCATCTCGTCGAGGTCGTGGACAAAGTCGCCGACGCGGTCGTCAACATTCACAGCGAGCGCACCGTCACGCCGGTGGCCACCGAGAACCTGTTCGCCCCCGAGTCGTCGGCCAACCGCGTCAACGGCATGGGCACCGGCATCATCATCGATCCGCGCGGTTACATCGTCACCAACCAGCACGTAGTCGACGACGTGCAAGTGATCCGGGTCAAACTTCGCGACGGCAGCACCTACCCGGCGAAAGTGATCGCCCGTGATCCGGAGTCCGATCTCGCCCTTTTGAAGGTCGAGCCACGCAAGCCGTTGCCGACGATCCCGCTGGGTACCGCGTCGGATCTGATGATCGGCGAAACCGTGTTCGCCGTCGGTAATGCCTACGGCTACGAGAACTCGGTCACGACTGGTATCGTCAGCGCGATCAAGCGCGACGTGACGCTCAACAAAGAGATGGCGTACAAGTCGCTGATCCAGACCGATACGTCGATCAACCCCGGCAACTCCGGCGGGCCTTTGATCAACGTCCACGGCGAACTGGTCGGCGTCAACGTGGCCATCCGGGCGGGGGCGCAGGGGATCGCGTTCGCCATCCCAGTCGATTCGATGATTCGCGTGTCGGCCAACATGCTCAGTATCCGCCGCCGCAATGGGCTGACGCATGGGCTAACCCTTGCCGATCGCGTCGAGCCGAACGTTAGCCCGGCCATGCACTCCGTGACCGTCGAAGGCGCGGATGCCGTTGCGGCGGCGACGGGCTTCCAGCGCGGCGACGTGGTGGTCCGCGTCGGCGACGCGAAGGTCATGACGACGCTTGACTTCGAGCGGGCACTTCTCGATCGGCCGGCCGGCGACAAGGTGCCAGTAATCGTTCGCACTGCCGGCGTCGAACGCTCGCTCGAATTGACGTTGCGGCCCGCCAGCCCGAACGCCGTGGCCCAGAACAGCGACATCATCTGGCGTAAGCTCGGCGTCCGGCTCCAACCCGTCGCCAGCGACTCCGTGACGCGGGTAAACGCCGCCCTGCACGGTGGCTTGGCGATCCTCGACGTGTCGCCCGAAGGCGTGGCGGCCCGCGCCGGCCTCATGCGTGGCGACGTGCTGATCGGCTTGCACACTTGGGAGACGCTCTCGATCGAGAACGTCAACTACGTGCTTCAGCATCCCGACCTATCCACATTGAACCCGTTGCGGTTCTTCATCATCCGCAGCGGTCAGGTGCGCCGCGGTTGGTTACCGCAACTCGACTAACAGGAACGTGTTTCGCTTCTCCCCCCTCGCTCCCGGGCCGTGACGGCAACGTCGCGGCCCGGGTTGCTTTTTCATCAAGTAGCGACGGCCCTCACAGCCGAGGTGTCGCCGCTGGTCATCGGGCGCATTGTGCGCATCAGGCACCTCAGGTCATCAGGCATTACATCACCTCGTTTACCATGCAACTGTGTCTAATAACGAGCAAATTATCTGTCTGTTTACGCGCATAATTGTCGCAAATATGCGGATATCTGCCTTGAAGTGGCGATGTTTTCTCGGATTTATGTCGGAATTCGTTCAGATACCATTGACGGAATAGTGAACATAGTTATAGTATTACCAACGAGGCATCCAACAGGGGTGTTTGGTGGCGGAGGAGACGACGATGGAAAGCTGGCGCAAGGTCTGGCGAGACGGATTGGCCCCGGTGCTTTCGATGGCGGGTCTGAAGGCACTGCGCAAAGCACTGGCCAAGGACGATGGCCGGCTCACCCAAGGCTCGACGACGACGCCGCCGCCCCTTCAGTGCGTCCTCGACTGGCCGTGCGAAGGGGCCTGCGTGGTGGGCTACGCGGGTTGGCAGGGCGACGGCCTCGAGACGGTCGGTGAAGTCGAGGAGTACTTCGCACGCTGCTGCTTTGAGGCCGACAACCGCCTCGGCGAGCCGGCTGCGGTGCGCTACTTCCTCAACTGGTTCGACGACGCTCCGCGCGACGACGCCCGCCGGTTGCTTTTGGCCGAGGTCGATCGGTCGCTGGCAGAGCGCTACTTCGATGCGGGTATCCCGGCGGCGGCGTCTGGCGAGGCTGCGGCGGCGTGAGGTATGGACTTGTGGGTTCTCGGAACGGGGGGACGAGCGATGAAGATTTGTCGGCACTGCAATAAATCGTCGGTGAACCGTCCGCGCGGGCTGTGCTGGACGTGCTACTACACGGCAGGGGTGCGCGAGTTGTACCCTTCGACCAGTAAGTTTGCCCGACGCGGCGTGGGCAACTTCTGCGGCAACGCGGCCATGTGCGAGCCGACCGACGCCCTGCCGGGCACGCCGGAGAAGGTGGCGGTCCTGGAGCAGCGGGCGCGGATGCGGCAGCAACTCTGGCATCCGCTCGATGCAACGGCCGAACGAGCCGCGCCGGTGCTGGCACACGCCGGCTGAGTATCACATTGGGTCGGTTTCAGGCGTGTGACGCCGCGAGCCGAGCCTGCGAGCCGAGCGCGAGAAACGCTCACTTCGCAGGCTCGGCTCGCGGCGTCGCGGGGCTTAATCATCGCGCCATTCGCATTGACGATGCTGCCTGGACGCCAGTACAATCCGCCCATGCTCCGCGTCTTACCGGCGTTGTTGGCCGTCCTCGTGATGTTGCTGCCCGCAGGCGTTTGTTTTTGTCCTCACGATGCGCCTGAGCCAACTTGCGAGTGCGAACGGATTCCGCCGCAACCTCACGATGACTGTCCCTGCGTCAAATCGGCCGAACCAACGGTTGCACCCGCTGCGCCGATCGATGTGCCGGCCGCCGATTGCGTTGGGGTCGTCGCGTTGCCTGCGGTGGTCGCTCGCGTCATCCGGGCGGACACCATGGCTGGCTACGACCCGTCGCCACCACTTTTCGTCTGTCACTGTACCTTCCAAATCTGACGCCACCCCTGCGCGCCGAATGCCGCTCGCCCGACTGTGCCGGGGGTCCCATGACGATACTGCGCCGACTCCTCCGCCTCGTGACGCCGTTGGCCGCCGTTGGCCTACTGGCCGCCGCCGCGCTGACGCGCGACCAGTGGCTGCCATTGGTGCTGCCGGAACACCCGACCGAGAGCGAGGGCCATCTGGACGAGGATCACGACCACAGTGCCGACCGCGTCCGACTGTCGCCAACGGCCCGCGCCAACCTGGGGATCGTGACCCGGCCGCTTGCGCCGCAGACGTACTGGAAATCGCTGACGATACCGGGCACGGTCATCGACCGGCCCGGCGTCACCGACCGCGCCGTGTCGTCCCCGATCGGGGGCGTCGTCGCCGAAGTTCATGCCCGGCCCGGTGATGTGGTGCGGCCCGGCGACAAGGTGGCCACTCTACGTGTCGTCAGCGAGGCAGCGCAGACGGCCCAGTCAGAACTATTCAAGACCAGCCGCGAGATCGAATTGGCGCAGGAGCAGCGGAGCCGGCTGGCTGGCTCGTCGGTTCCGGAAATCCGCCTCCTCGAGATGGACCAGCAAATCCGCCGGTTCCAGGCGGCAGCAAAGGCATCGCGGCTCGACTTGGCCGCCCGCGGCTTCACGCCCGCCCAGATCGACGCGGTTGCGGCAGGGCAGTTCGTTCGCGAAATTGTCGTGACCGCCCCGCCCGCCGACGAAGCGGTGTACGAGGTGCAGGATCTGAAGGCGAACCTCGGCGACCAGGTGCAGGCCGGACAGGCCCTACTCACGCTGGCCGACCACCGTGGCCTGTACGTCGAGGGCCATGCGTTCCGCAGCGAACTACCAAATGTCGAGCGGGCGGCTCGCGAAGGCTGGCCGGTCGCCGTGCTGTTCCCGCCCGAGGCGTCCGGCGATTGGCCGCCGTTCACCGAACCGATGACCGTGAGTCACATGGCCAACACCGCCGACCCGGCGAGCCGGACGTTTGGTTTCTTCCTGCCACTGGTCAACCAGAATCGCACGATCCGCCGCGACGGCCGCACGATGATCGTGTGGCGCTTCCGCCCCGGCCAGCGCGTGCGACTGCGGGTTCCGGTCGAGAAGCTCGACGGTGTATACGTCGTACCGGCCGATGCCGTGGCCCGCGACGGGGCCGAGGCGTTCGTCTTTCTGCAGAACGGGTCGGCGTTCGACCGCACGCCGGTACGGGTGCTGCACGAGGACGCCGGCGAGGTCGTGTTGTCGTCGGAGGGACTGGGGGCGAACGCGGTAATCGCCGTCAACAACGCTGCGGCGCTGAATCGCGCGCTTCGGCCGAAGGCCGGCGAGCACGGGCACGATCACCACGGACACGACCATTAGCAGCATCGGTTCGCGACGCTTCGTAGCAGCGTCCAATCCCTCTCACGCTTCTGCGAAGCGTCGCGAACCGGGGAGTTGACGGACTTGCTCAACGCACTCATCCGCCTGTCGTTGCGTTACCGCCCGGCTGTCGTGGCGCTCGCCCTCGCCGCTCTGGTCGCTGGTGGCTACTGCGCCACGACGCTGCCAATCGACGTGTTCCCCGATCTCGACCGGCCGCGCGTCGTCGTCATGACCGAGGCGGCTGGCCTCGCCGCCGAGGAGGTCGAGGCGCTCGTCACGTTCCCGCTCGAATCGGCCCTGCTGGGCGCGACCGGCGTGCAGGACGTGCGTAGCCAGTCCGGCCCTGGTTTGTCGGCCGTCACCGTCGATTTCGACTGGTCGGTCGACATCCGCGACGCTCGCCTGGCGGTCAAGGAGCGGCTCGACACTGCGGCGACCGCCCTTCCGGAAGGCGTGCAACCGGAGATGGCACCGGTGAGCTCGATGCTCGGTCAGATCGTCGTTGCCGGGCTGGTGCGGGCGGACAAGTCCAAGCCAGACGATCTGGAATTGCGAACGATCGCCGACTGGGTCGTGCGGCCACGGCTGTTGAAGGTGCCAGGCGTCGCCCAGGTGACGGTGATGGGAGGCGGCCGCAAGCAGTACCAGGTACACGTCGATCCGCTCGCACTTCAGGAGTATGGCGTCGGCCTGAAGGACATCGAAACGGCGCTACGAGCCAACAACGTCAGCGCTTCGGGTGGGTTCGTCGAACGCGGCGACCTGGAAGTCCCCGTGCGCGTTCTCGGCCGGCTGGGACCAGATAGCGCGGCAACGGTCGAGCAACTCCGCAAAGTCGTCGTCAAGCCGAACGGTACCCGGCCGGTACTACTGGAGCAGATCGCCCGCATCGCCGAGGGGCCGCAACTCAAACGCGGCGACGCGGCCATCGACGGGCGGCCCGGTGTGGCCATGACCGTCACCAAGCAGCCGCACGCCGACACGCGGGCCGTCACCGAAGGTGTTTCCGCCGCGCTGCGCGGACTGGAGCCGTCGTTGCCGCCCGGTGTGACAGTCCGGCCCGACCTATTCCAACTCCGCGGCTTCATCGATCGCGCCGTCCACAACGTCGCCGAGGCCCTGCGCGATGGGGCGCTCCTGGTGCTGATCGTGCTGTTCCTGTTCCTGTTCAACGTGCGGACGACACTGATTTCGCTGACGGCGATCCCGCTGTCGTTGGCCCTGACGGTGCTGACGTTCAAGGTCGTCGGCCAGGTGACCGGGACCGAGTTGTCGATCAACGTGATGACGCTCGGCGGCATCGC
>CAZNSL010000158.1:0-9310 GCA_964574975.1 uncultured Alcaligenaceae bacterium
CCCGGCGGTCGCCGCCGCGGCGACCGCCCGCCCGGGAAGAATCTGGTGAAAATGTCATTTACACCCGGCCGCGGGTCGCCTATGGTAACTACCTATCACCCAAGACTCCGAGCCGCAGCACCGTCCAGGCGGCTTCGTCGCTGACCAACACCAACGCTATGACTCAACTCGCGACGCACCCCCTCGACCAGCCGCGCACCCCGCCGCCGCCACCGACTCGCGCCGTCCCAGACACGCCAGTCCTCACGCTAGCGGGTGTGTTGACCCTGGCCCATCTGCCGCTGTTGTGGCGGCACGGCGAACACCTGTGGGCGCGCGAGCACTATCAGCACTTCGGGCTGATCGTCGCCGGGGTCGTCCTGCTGGCGGTCCCCGCGTATCGGCTGGCCCGCGAGTCCGGTCCCACCCCGAAGGCCCGCGCCGCCGCCCGGGTGCTGCTCGGCCTGAACTTCGCCATGCTCGTGTTCGCAGCGCTGATGAACTCACCGCTGTTGGGCACGGTCGCCTTCTGGGTCCTTTTGATGGCGACGGCCCTGGCTGCCGGAGGCACACCGTGCCTGAAGGCCGCCTGGAAGGCGCTGTTCTTCTATCTGCTGCTCATCCCACCGCCGTTCGGCCTCGACGAGACGGTTATCCAGGGGTTGCAGTCGCTCACCTCGAAATCGGCCAGCCGCATCCTCGACCTGATCCCGGTCTACCACTCGCTCAACGGCGTGATCGTCGAGTCGGCCGGCAAGAAGTTCGAGGTCGAGCGGGCGTGCAGCGGCATCTCGTCGCTGCTGTCGATCATTGCCTGCACGCTCTTCTACGTCCTCTACTTCAACGCCCACTGGCTACGGGCTACCTTGCTGTTGGCCGCCGCCATCTTCTGGGTCCTGGTCAACAACATCACCCGCGTCTTTCTGATCGTCTTCTTCTACTCGCGCTACGAGTGGGACCTGACCGACGACAGTTGGCCGTGGAAAGTCCACACTCTACTCGGCCTCGGCCTGTTCATCATCACCCTCGTGCTGCTCTGGAGTACCGACTGCCTCTTGCGCTTCTTCGGCTCGGCCGTCAGTTGGGGCGACCGCGAGAAGCGGCGGAAGATCGTCCCGGCGGCGGAGCCGCAGCCGCACTGGGCACCGGGCTGGAACGTCGTGGCACCGGCCGTCTTCGCCTACGGAGCGCTGTTCGCCTTCGAGAGCGTCGAATGGCTCATGGCCCTGCCCTCGGCGTCGATGACCGAGCTGAAGGACTACTACAACACCTTCACCGCAGACACCCTGCCCGACGATATCGAGGGCTGGAAGCAGATCCAGAAGGACAAGTTCTTCGACGAGGGCCGACACCGCAACGACCCCAACCCGCTGCTGCCGCAAGGGGCGTACTCGCGCACCTGGCTGTACCAGGGCCGCGGTCGGCGGATTTTGCTGTCGTTCGACTACCCGTTCCCGACCTGGCACGACCTGCGCGTCTGCTATTCGATGACCGGCTGGCAGATGCAACCGATGGAAGGCAAGGACGACTTCCAGATCCCGCTCAAGGGCGCGAGTAGCGACCTCGATTGCGTCCGCGTCAGCATGACCAAGCCGGCGGAGTTGCGGCACGGCTACCTGTGGTTCGGCGAGTTCGACCCGAACGGCAACCCGGTGCCCAAGGAGTACGTGTCCTACGGCCGTGGGGCGCTCATCGGCGAGCGGTTGGCCGAAGTCCGCGACCGCTGGCTGTCGCTGGTCGGCGCGCGGCCGCGGCCGCAGCCGAAGCGGTTCGAAATCCTCCAGGTGCAAGCGCTGACGGAGGGCTACGGCCAGATGACCGATGCCGAACTGGCCGAGTGCGAGAAGTTCTTCGCCAGTGGCGTGGCGCTGGTGCGCGAGAAGGTCGTCGCCGGCCTCAAGAAGTAACGACCGAGAACCAAATCCAGGATCGAGAACCGTTGGCCGACCGCGTCGGGTTCGGTTCTTGGTCCTTGGAGTTTCCCAGTAGGGCCTTGCGATGAAATTCCTGCGACTCTCGAATAAGGGCCAGCGCAAGCTCGACCGCGCCAAGGACTCGGCCGTGAGCTGGCTGTTCTACCCGTTCTACCTGATCGGCAACTTCTTCCGCTGGCTCGTCGGCATGATCGCCACGTGGTGGGGCAAGCGCAACCTGCGCTTACTCCTCCAGGGGTTGCCGGCCCTCCTGGCCTTCGTCGGCCTCGTCCTGCTCTTGGCCGCCTGTCTCGGCCAGGACAAGCTGGCGCTGGCCCAGAGCTACGACACCATGTCCAAGGAGTCGATGTTCCTGGCGAACCGGTTGGCGAAGGCGAAGAAAGACTACAAGCCGAAACTCTTGATGGCCCAGACGTGCTACCAGCGCCTGATGGCCCTCAACGAAAAGGAAGCGTTCGAGCACCGCTACGGCATCGCCATCGTCCGGGGGGAACTCGAGGATCCGACCGTCACCGACCAGATGATGCGGAACATGGCCCCGAACGACAAGACGGGCTATGGCCGGGCGCACCTCTACCAGGGTCAAAAACTGCTGGCGCAAGCAAGTACCCCCGGCCCAGATGGGAAGCCGCCGCCACAAATGGCGGCCCTCCTGCAACTCGGCGAGCAGCACTTACTGCGCGCCTCCGTGTGGACCGAGCCGGGCGTTTCGCTGGCGGCACACAAGCTGCTAGCCGGCCTCTACCAGGCCACCAACCGCCTCCAGGCGGCCGAGAAGCACCTGAAAGTGGTGGCAGAAGTCGAGCCGGACCAGAAACTCCTACTGGCGGACTGGGCGCGCAAAGCCGGCCGGACCGAGGAAGCTCAACGCTACGCCAACGCCGCCGTGGCCCGCTTCCAGTCCAAACTCCGGCTCAATGAGGACGACTGGAAGTCCCGGTTTGCCCTGGTCGAGAGCTACGCCATCCTCGGCGAATACCCCGCCGCCCGCAAACTAGTCGAGGATGGCTGGACCCGGACCAACGACCCCGAGCTGCGCCGCGAGTATCAGCGCGCGACGATCCGGCTCTTGACCCTGGAGTACGACGCCAAGCTCAACGACCCGAAGTCGTCGCCGTCCGAGCGGTACGCACTCATCGAAATGGCGATGAACATCGACCCCGACGACCCGAACCTGCTCCAACGGCTGTTGGCGTTCACCAACTCCACCGGCCCGGAAGGCGAACGGTCGCGCAAGGCGTTCAAGAGCCTGGTCGCCGAGGGCAAGCCGTCGGCGATGGCGCACCTGTTCCTGGGCATCGACGCCTGGCAGAAGGAAAACGCCGCCGAGGCCCGCTACCACTGGCAGAAGGCGTTCGACCTGTCGCGGGGCGCCCCGTTGATCGCCAACAACCTCGCCTGGGTGATGGCGATGCATCCGCCGGTCGATCTGCCCAAGGCGCTCGACATGATCGACAGCGCCATCAAGAAGTCTCCGCAGGACCCGCGGATGCACGGCACGCGCGGCCACATCCTCGCGCTGTTGAACCGCAACGAGGAGGCGCTCAAGGACCTGGAGATCGCCAAAAATGCCTACCCCAACGACCTCAAGCTGTTCACCGCCCTCGCCGACGTGGCCGAGAAACTCGGCTTCAAGCAGCAGTCGGCCAACTATCGGGCACGGGTGGAGGAATTAACGAAGAATCCGAAGAAGTCGGGCGTGTCCACACCGGGCGGCCCGGCCATCCCGACATCCACCCCGGCCACCGGAACCCCACCGGAACCAAAGGCCGAACCGAAGGGTGAGCCGAAAGCCGAACCCAAGATCGAGCCGAAGGCCGCTCCCAAGATCGAGCCGAAGGCACCGGCAGCACCGAAGGTCCCGGCGAAGGTCCCGGCGAAGGTCCCGGCGAAGGCCGACCCGAAGACGCCGACGAAGGCAACGGGTAAGGCACCGTAAGCCCCGTGCAGCGACGGCGCGCATCGGGGCGGCGGACTCGGAATATCCGAGTCTGCCGCCCCGATGTTTTTTGCGCCGCCCTCCTCGCCGGGACGCGATGGCCCGATGCGCGTTGTCCCAGCGCCCAATCCACGGTCATACCATTGAGCTGGCCCGCCGCGGGTCGCAGGAACGCGAACTCGGCGCTCGACCCTTGGCGGGCAACTCCACCCGGCGGCAGGACATTGGCCTGCCGCAACACGGTGTGGCCCCACGACAACCGAGTCCGAGGAGACGCCGATGAGCGCGACCGCCGTCCGCCGCTGGCACTTCTACCCACGGGCCGATCCCCGCCACGAGCCAACGCCGTGGTGGTACTACGGCCGGGCGCTGTACGTCAGCCGCCGCGACTACTTCAAGATCTACTGCGCCTTGATGGCCTTCCTCGGCCTGCCGTTCGTGGCCTTGGCGCTGTACTTCGACATCGGCTTCTGGCAGGGGGTCGCCCTCGGGGCCGGCACCGTGTCGTTGTTCTACCTCGGTTACTCGATCCTCGGCCTGTACCGCATGTATGGCCACCCCGGCCGCAGCTACCTGCGGCGGCTCTTGCGCGAGGCGGGCGTTTCCGGGCCGGCCGTGGTCGCCGACCTGCACATCGGCACCTACCGCCACGCCTACGGCCTGGCCGAATTGTTGCCTGATGCGACCGTCCTCACCGTCGATTGCTGGGGCGTGACCGGCGACCCGGCTGAGGCCGCAATCCGCGACGTGCGCGACCTGGAAAGCCCGCCGCTACACCATCCACGCATCCACCCGACGAAGGCCGAGGACTATCGGTTGCCCCTCGCCGACGCCTCCTGCGACGCGGTCGCGTTCGGCTTCGGCACGCACGAAATCCCAGCCGGCGCACCGCGCGAGACGCTGTTCGCGGAGGCGGTGCGGGTACTCAAGCCCGGCGGCAAGGCGCTGATGTTCGAGCACGGCAACGACTTCCACAACGTCATCATCTTCGGCCCGGTGATCGGCCACGTGACGACGCGGGAACAGTGGATGGCGGCGTTCACGGCCCGCTTCGCGGATATCGGCTACGCCCGCACGTCCCACGCGGTCGACCTGTTCTGGGGCACGAAAGCCGAGCCGGTCGGCACGGTGGCCAAGCCGCTGCCGAAGGGAACCGGGCGGCGCGACTCGGTGTGGAATTGGCTGGTCGTGGCGGCGTTCTCGCTGGTGTCGCTGGTGGTCGCGTCGTTCGCCAGCCGCGAACACTTGGTGGCGATCTATTGGTTCATCGCCATCTCCGGGCTGACGTGGCCGTGGCTGGCCATCGGTCTGGCTCTCGCTGGCGACGCCACGACCCGCGCGCGGGGACGGCGACTCCCGGACGCCGCGGTGACGACCGGCACGCCCGCCGCGTAAATGAAAGCCAGAAGGCCCCGCCGGCTCGGCGGGGCCTTCGCAATTGCCGGTAAATTGGCGTCCGAGGGCACGCCGGCCGGGTACGAACCTAGTGATTCAGGATGAACTCGTTGCTGTTGAGCAGCGCCCAGAGTACGTCGCTGTAGAAGTAGCCGCTCGCACCGTCGCGATGCCGGTTGCCGGCGGCGATGATGCGGCTAGTCTCGTTGCCCTGCGGGTGGCGGTTCAGCGCCGCGACGAATAGCTCGTCGATCACCCGGCCCGGCGACCGGCCGCGACGCATCGCTTCGGCGACCGTGCCCTTGTTAGGGTTCTTGATCGCGTCCGACAGATCCTTGCCGTTCATCAGCATCAGCGCTTGCAGTAGCGTGCCGTTGAACGTGACCTCGTTGCCCTCGTCGTCGCCGAAGTTGACGACGAGTTTGCGCATCCAGTCCTCTCGCTGTTTCGTTCGCTCATCGCCCGTGAGCTTAGCCGCACCGGTCGCGATCTGCAGCGACTCGAAGAGCTGCTCCGGCGTCATCGCTTTCAACAGCATCCGGCTGAAGACGACGTCGGCCTCCGGCTTGTCGTTGGTCGCGTTGGCGACGCTCGACAATTGGTACGGTTCGCTGGTGCAGATCCAGTACAAGAGCTTCTTGGCGTCGAAGGCGTTGTAGCGGTTGGTCTCGTACTGCGGCGTCTCGGTTGCGAACTCCTTGGCGAGGTAATCGAGCAGCTCGGGGTGGACGACCTTGTTGTGGTCGCCGAAATCGTCGACGGTCGGTTGCTCGTTGAGTCCGCGGCCGAATAGGTGGCCCCAAATGCGATTGACGTACGCCTTCGGGAACTGCTCGCTGGCAACGATTTGCTCGGCCAGGATTTGCCGGCGGGTCTTGCCCTCGGCGTCGAGATTGGGCTTGTTGCCGTTGAGGAACACGCCCTTGGTGTACAGCACGACGCCGCTGCGCTTCTCGAAGGAAGCCAGTCCTTCCGGGTTGACCTTCGGATCGTCGCGGAGCGTCAGGACGGTCGCGCCGCCCCGGTTGTTGCGCATCGCATTCGGCCGGCCGTCGCGCGTCACCTGGCGGAAGAAGACGTTGACGCCCCAGAAGTTCTGCTGCTTCCACTCCGGGTTGAACGGGTGGTCGTGGCACTGCACGCATTGCGTCTGCAAGCCCATGAACAGCCGCGAGGTCCGCGACGTGATCGGCACGAAGTCGAAGTGGCCCTCGCGCTCGGTGTCGGCTTTGTTCTCCTCACCGAGGTGCTGGAGGATGTAGTTGACCGCGCCGTTGTCGTTGGTCTTGCCCGTGGCGGTAATGAGCTGCTCGACCATCGCCTTGTGCGACGACTGCTCGCCCGTCTTCAGGAAGTGTTCGATCAGCCAGTCGCGTAGCTGCGTGCGGTAGGTGGCGTCGGCGGAGCGGGTCATCAGCCAGACGGACCAGACGTTGGCCCAATTCTCGGCGTACTCCTCGGAGTAGTTGTACTCCCGGCCTTCGAGCGTCACCTTCTCGTAGAGCAGCCGGTGGACGAGCCGGGCGCGGTTCGGGTTGGCCTCGAACCAGCGTACCTCGGCCGGCGTGGCGATGCGGCCGAGCAGGTCGAGGTAGAGCCGGCGCAGGAACTCGTAGTTGTTGGCGCGGGCGGACGGCTTGACGCTGTTGTCGGCCCACGCCTTGGCGATCAGTTCGTTGACCTTGGCCGTCTGGGCCGACATGCCGGCGGGCAACTTCGGCTCGTCTCGGGCGGACGCGCCGCAGACGACGACGAACGCGACGAGGGCCGACAAGCGAAGCGAGGTGCGGGCACGCATGAGGATTGTCCCCAAGGAGTTTGGAGCGGGGCGGGCCGCCGCGGGGTACTGCTAGTCTAGAACATTAGACGCCGGAGGGTGTGGGATGGTTCCGGCGGGACGACTTGGCTACCGCGAAACACCGATGAACGCGGCGACGACAGAACGGCACCCGTCGTCGCAGCGTTCATCGGCGTTTTGCGGCGACTATTTCTTCTTCGCGGCCTTCTGCGCCTTGACGAGTTCGTCCACGAGCGGCTGGGTGATGCGGCTGCTGGGCACGTCGAGCTTCGCGCTGAGCCAGCTCATCACCGGCGGCGTGAACGGCAGCTTGCCCGCCTCCAAAAACCCCATCATCCGCTGGTCGCGGCGAGCGCGCTCCTTCTCCTTCACGTGACCGTTGACCGTCCGCGACCGGGCCATGTCCAGCCGCCGCTGATCTCGCCGAATGCGTCGCGCACCCATGCCTCAACTCCCGTACCGGTCCAGTTTACCGAACTGTTGAGATACGACCGAACCCGGCCAACGCCCAGCCGAAAATCTGCCGCGGTCGTTCCGCCAACGCCCGAAAAATGCTACGGTTGTGCGACGACACTTCTCCGACATACCGATTCCGGGGGTTTCCGCCTTGCTACCGAACAACCCGCCGATCCATCCTCAGTCGTTCATCGCGTGCCCCACCTTCGTCTTCGGCGGCACTGACCCGGCCCACTGGACTCAGGTTCAGGAGCTGTACCGCATCGCCTGGGAGCAACTCCAGGTCCACCGGCCCGCTGCTCCGGTCGCCGACCGCCTGGCGGCGTACTGGAACTGACGAAACGGTTCTTGCAGTCGCTCCGGCGGTATCCTGCCGCCCGGACGCAACCGTCGTTTATCTCGATCGCATCGACTGCCAGTTTCGCATGCGCCTACGACACCGATTCGAGGCTATCGTCCGGGCCACACGCCCTCACAGCCGATCCAACGAGTCCAGCCAGCGGGCCAACTCCTCGAACGTCTTGCGGTCCAAATACTCCTTGCCCATTTCCGCGACCTCGCGGTACGCCACCGAGTACTTCTTCTCCGAAAGCGCCGACTTCACGCCAACGATCTCCTTGGCCAGCGGGTCCTTGCCGCCGGCCACCACGAAGAACGCCAGCCGTTGGCCCGGCACCGGCTCCTTCGGCGCGCTCGTCAGCACCGCGCCGGACGCCGCCACGCCGCGCACCAGGTCGCGAGCGTGGAAGCCGACGTAGAACGCCATCTGCCCGCCCTGCCCCAGACCGTGGGCCACGACGCGCTGGCGGTCGATCGTGTACTCCTTCATCACTTCGCGGGCCGCCTCTTGCACGAACTCCGACTCGCTCGCCAGCCAGCCGGTCTCGCTCTCCGACTTCGGGCCGACCAGGATGACGTGCCGGTCCTCGCACACGTCCTGCCAGATGCTCACCATGTCCTTGGCGTCCTTGCCGCCGTGGCCGGCCGCGTGCAGCCAGATCACCAGGGCGTGCGCGACGTTCGGGTCGTAGTTCTTCGGGACGTACACCCAGTACGATTTGTCCTTCGCGGGCGTCATCCGCTCGAGTAGCCCCGTCTCGACCTTCTTCGCCTCTTCTGGTTTCGGCTCGTCGGCCTTCGGCTCCGGCCTCTTCGGCTCGGCCTTGTCCTTCGGCGCGCCGGGCAGCGGCACCGGCTCGGCATCGGCCTTGCCCTTGGCCTTCGGCGCGACCTTTTTCCGCGGCTCCAGCGCCCGCTTGGCCGTCGCCTTCGGCGGCAACACGGCCGGCACCTCGTCGGTGGTGTTGCCGAGCGTCACCTTCACCGTATCGGTCTTGCCGCCATCGGCGCGCACGACCTCGAACTTGAGTTCGGTGCCGGTCGGGTCGTCGTCCAGAAGCGAGCGCAACTCGTCGCGGCCGGAGAACGCCTGCAACTGCTTGTCGTCGGCCTTGCCGACCTTCATCATCCGGTCGCCTGGCTTGATCCCGGCCTTGTCGGCGGCCCCGTTCGGCTCGACGTAGCGAACTTCGACGCCGAGTTCCGGGTCGTCGCGCACCGGCACAATGCCCAGGTGGCCCGCCTGGAACGACGTGACCGCCGCCCGCAGTTCGACCTTCTCGAACGTCTTCTCCTCCGAACCGCGCTTGATCTTCAGCGCGATGACATCGCCCTCGTATTTGGGGCCGAGGGCAGTCAGTAGATGCGTCTGGTGGGCGACCGGCTTCCCGTCGACTTCGAGGATCACGTCGCCGGGCTTGAGGCCGGCCTTGGCCGCGGCACTCTCCGGGGCCACGGTGCCGACCGTTG
>CAZNSL010000159.1:0-9273 GCA_964574975.1 uncultured Alcaligenaceae bacterium
GTCGTCCTCGGTGCGTTGACCAACATTCAGGTGATCGGCAACGACTTCGCCGTCGTCGGGCGGACGCAAGGCGACGGGTTCGGACTGTTCCAGATGTTTCGGCAGTCGAACGCCGACGAGCGCGGCGTGCGGCAGGCCGTCGATTTCCTGCGCTCCAACCGCGACGCTCCCGGCTTCCTGATCGACCTGCGGATCGCCAACGGCGGCAACGAGGCGTTCGCGCAGGAAATCGCCCGGCAGTTCTGCGCCAAGCCGGTGATCTACGCCAGCGCCCGCTACCGCATGGGACCGGGGCACGGCGACTTGACACCCGGCTTCGAGCGCGAGCTGAAGCCGCCGCCGGAACCGATTACGAAGCCGGTCGTCTGCCTGATTGGGCCGGGAGCCGCGTCCAGCGGCGAGAACATGGCGCTCATGTTCAAGGCCCTGCCGAACGTGACGACCGTGGGGCTACCGACGCGCGGCACCAGCGGCAACCCGAAGCCGTTCCGCCTGCCGGCCCTGGACGTGACGGTGTCGTACTCGCGCTGGCTAGACCTCCAGCCGGACGGCACGCCGGTCGAGGGCGTCGGCGTGAAGCCAGCGGTGGTGGTGGACGTGCCGCTAGAGACGTACCGCCGCGGCGACCCGACGTGGACCAAGGCGCTCGCCATCCTGCGCGCGAAGGTGACGGCGACGATTGATGCCAAGAAATAAGAGGGATTCACCACAGAGTCACTGAGGACACAGAGAAGACAGATCTGAAATCTCAGATGTCGAATTTGTCTTCTCTGTGCCCTCTGTGACTCTGTGGTGCAACCTTCTCGATCAACCAACTCGCCGCAGCCAGCGCACCGTGCCGCGGCCCGCCGTTGCGCCCTTGAACGCATCCAGGCGTACCTGCGCGATGGTGCCGTGCCAGTGTGCGTTCGCCGCCACCGGTAGGCGCACTACCTGCCAGTGGCCGCCGGGGTGGAACGGCACACCCGCCGAGCGGTGTTCGTGCCAGTCCTCGCGTGCCCGCCGCCAGTAGATCGCGCAGCGCTCGCCGGCGTCGCCGCGGACGCACGCCCACACCTCGCGCGTGCCCTTCGCCGGGAACGGCTCGGCCGGTAGCTCCAGCCACGCGTCCGGGCCGTGGAGCGCGACCGCCAGGCCGTCGCCGTCGGGCGACCATTCGCCGTCGGGCGAGTGTCGGCCGTCCGCCGCCAGTGCGAAACGTGCGGACGGCGGCGTCGCTGGCGGGTCGTAGCCGTTGTCGGCGAGCAGTTCGCCCAGGTGCGATTCGAGCAACTCGCGCACGCCGCGCGGCAGTCCCTCGCGCTTCCAGCGGCCGACCGACGCAACCGGGTCGGCACTCGTACGGTGCCGGCCCAAGTGTTCGTCGCCGCCCTCGGCTGGGAACGACAGCCCGGTGAGCTGGCTCAAGCGCCCGGCGACGGCGGTCCGGTCGGCGACGAAGTCCTCGTAGCGGACGCGCACGCAGTCGACGCGGCCGCGGTCGGCCCGCTCGTTCTCGTGGTAAAGCAACAGGGCGTGGGCGAGGTTGCGGGCGTGGTCGAGGTCGGACGTGGCGGCGTCGCGGCCGAAGCCTCGCTCGAATCCCTTCTCGCGCAGGAACGCGACGGCCGAGAGGAACACGTCGCGCGGGTCGCGCACCAGGTGGACCGTCGCCGACGGCAGCCGTGGCCGTAGCCACGCCGGCAGCCACGCGGGAGCCTTCTCGGCGTAATGCGTCGCGCCGCCGCTACGGGCGCTGGTCGCCGCCCAGAGCGTGCGGAACAGCTCTTCGGGCGGCACGGCCAGGCGCGGTGTGGCGTCGCGGTTGGCCGGCCACGGTACGGCCCCGAAGTGCAGGTCGTCGTAGTCGCAAAGCTGGATGGCGTGCAGTTCCGGCCGCGGCGACGGCACGCCGGCGATACGTGTCAGCTTGGCGATGTAGGTGAGGTAGCGGTTCTCGTAAGGATACAGCCGGTCGGCGGCGACGCGTGGATCGCCGAGAACGAGCTGCATGAGAGCGGTAGTGCCACTGCGGCCAAAGCCGGCCACGAGGATCGGGGTGAGCATCCGTGCGCCTTCGGGACGGGCGATCGACTCCTGTCGGAGTTTACGCCGCCCGACGCATCGGTTCAACGACCACCGTTCGCCCCGCGCTCGTGGTCGCCCGGCAGCAGCAGACGGCCACAGCCACGGCCGCCCAGAAGTCCTTGCCCTGGAGCAGCCAGCGGGCCGGCGAGAAACCGGGGGCCGGCGCGGCCTTCGGCGCGGCGCATGCCACCGCCACCAGCGCGAGCGCTACCACGGCCGGCCGCCAGCTCGTCGCCCGATGTTCGACGCTGCGGGCCAATAACGCACACGGCAGCGCCAGCGCCACGAAGTTGCACGCCCAGCCGCGCGGATGCAGGAGCGTCATCGCCACCAGCAGCACGGCCAGATGCAACTCCTCGCGCGGTACACCGCCGCGGCGGAGGTCGCAAACGACCCAGCCGTAGACGGCTGCGGCCAGAACCAGCGCGACGAGCGGGTAGTAGCTCTCCAGAGCGGCGAAGTTGGCCGCGTCCACGCAGTAGCCGGCTTCGCTGACCCACGGCAGCCGGGCCAACTCGCCCAACAGCGATTGGTTTTCGACGCGGATCGTCTGCTCGCCGACCTGCGTCAAACGGCAATGAGCCGCCCACGCGCGGTGCAACCGCACCGTGCCGTCGAAGCCGACCCACGGCGCGGGCAGCAGCACGAGCGCCACGCCGCCCACGATCACGCCAGCGAGGCCGCGTCCGTCGCGGCGAATCACGAGGTACGGTACGAGAAGCGCTGGCGCGATCTTCACGGCGACGGCGGCGGCGAGGCACAGTCCGCCGAGAAACTGCCAGCCGAAACGGCGACACGCGGCCCAGGCCAGGCACAGCGCCGCCACCAGCGTTCCGACCTGCCCGACGCGGACGTTCGCCCAGACGTACCCCGCGATCGGCACCGCAACCAGCAACGTCGCCGCGACCGTCGTGCGATTCGTCCCGGTCAGACGCAAGGCCAGCGCGACGCAGCCGGTCGCCAGACCCCAGTTGATGACGGTCCACAGCCGCGCCGCCCACAGGTATTCGAGCGACGCCAGCGGCACGAGCGCGAAAGCGAACGCCGGCGAGTAGACGAAGGTGCCGAGCGGGCCACGAGCATCGACGAAGTACGGCGTCGCGCCGCGAGCAACGGCGGCGGCCCCGTGGTAATACGCGCCGAAGTCGCAGTCCTGGAAGTCGGCCGACTTGCCTGCCGTGCGTGCCAGCGAGAACGCGACGGCCCCGGCGAGAACCGTGCCGAAGACGAGCCAGGCGCGGATGTTTGTATGCGTCTGCGCCATGTCGGTAACCCGAGGAACCCGCGTCGAAGACGCAAGCATCCCGGCCGCGGTGGGCCGGGTTCTCCGGGTAACATCGGCGGTCGGCGTAGACGAAGTTGAGCAATCTGCGGGTTATGTCGAACCCAGCAAGGTGGCTGCTTCCGCTCGGATACCGTTCAACTCCGCTGCGTCGCGGGCTGGCAACGGCTTCCCTGCCTGCCAACGGACGGCCCGCTCGAAACAGTCGCGGGCCTTTGCCGCGTCGCCGAGGCGGTGGTGACACATCGCCAAGAAGTACAAGTCCCACGCGGCCCCGTCGTCCGCCGTATGCTCCAGGCTCGCGGACAACACCTTCACCGCCTCGGCGTACTCGCCGCAGCGGTACAGCGCGACGCCGAGCGTGTTGTGGTAGGTCCATTTGCCCGGCACGCCGTCGACGGCCTTGCGGGCCAGCGTCAGCGCCTTGGCCGGATCGCGCAACGGCTCCGGCCCGGTCGCGAGTTGCCAGGCGAGATTGTTGGCAACCCGCGGTTCGTCCGACCCCAGGGAGACCGCCTTGCGGAAGTCGGCCTCGGCGCGAGCGGCGTTGCCCAGGCGGCGGTGACACTCGCTGCGGAACAAGTACACATCGCCGTTGCTGGGAGTCGCGACGATGAGCCGGTCGTACTCGGCGACGGCGTCACGGTCGCGGCCGAGTTGGGCCAGGGAAAAAGCCCGTCGGTAGCGGGCGCGATAACTCGTTGGCTGCAACCGGAGGACGTGGTCAAAGTCGGCCAGCGCGTCGACCCGGTTGCCCGACGCCAGCGTCATTTCTCCGCGGCGCATTCGCACGGCCGCGTCATCGGGCCGCCGTCGCAGTACCTGGTCGTAATCGGCGCGGGCGGCCGCGAACCAACTCAGTCGCTCGAACGCCTCCGCACGGGCGGCGTAGGTGTCGGTGTCGTCGGGGGTTTGCCACAACCGATACGTCAGCCGCAGCGCGTCCCAGCGTGCCGCAATCGTCGGGTCGAGGAGTTCGGTGCCGACGACGGTAACGCTCACGGCCGGCTCCGACCGCGGTGGAGGCGGCGGCGGGGCTGGGTCAAACGGCGGGGCGTCCCAGTCCAGGCCGAGCGCGGACAATTCGTCGCGGATGCGCCGCAGGTCCCAGACGGTGACGCCCTTTTGCGCAACGGCGATCAACCGAGTGCCGTCGGGTGAGAAGACTGCCGGAAGGGCCTTGCCGTTCGGGTCTTCGAGACGGGCCAATTCGCGGCCAGTCATCAACTCGACCAGGCGGTAGTAGCCGACGTTCGTGCCCAGGACTGCGTAGCGGTTGTCGGCGGAGATCGCGTACAGGAAACTGTCGCCGAGTTTGGCCGCCGGTTCCCAGGTGCCGACAGCGTGGAGTTGTCCTCCTGCGACGAGCCAGCGACCGTCCGGGCTAAAGGCCACCACTCCGAGGGCACCGGACTTCCAAACCTCTTGCCCGGTCGCCGAGTCGAAGACTAGGCAACCCCAGTGTAAACCCGCAAACGCAACCCAGCGGCCGTCCGGACTGACGGCTGCGTCGCCGCTACTCAACCCCGCCGCGACGTGGCGAGGCCGATTGGGCCGGTCGGCGTGGAGAATCCAGCCGCCGGCATACGGCTGCATGCCATAGCCGTTGTACATCGCTTGCGCCACGACCCGGCCGTCCTTGCTGGTGGCGATCGCCCTGTTGCCGGGGTGAAACGGCAGCCGTTCAGGCGGGCCGACGACGAGGTGAGTCGCGTTGCCCGACGCGGCGCGGAACTTCCACCGGTAGCAACCACTCATGGCGTTCGTCAGGAGCGAGCCGCTCGACTCGAAATGAAGCCAGGCCCCTGAAACCGGCATTCGGGCGACCTCCCGGCCCGACGCGAGGTCGAACAGGACGACCCGGTCGGTCAGGCTCACGGCTACGAGCCGCCCGTCCGGACTGACGGCCGGGAAGAAGGCCATGTAACCGGGCTCGGGGTCGTCGTGGGGCAGCGACCGGTATTCGCGGCCATCGGCGAACTCGAACAGGGTCGCCCGGCGATCTGTGCAGGCTACACCGAACCGTTGCCCGGTCGCTTCGAGTTGCGGGACGTAAGCCATGTGGATCGGCGTGGTCTCGAAGACCTTTCGGCCGGTTCCGGTGTCGAAGAGATGGACGGCCCCGGTCCAGCCACTGCAGACGACGACGGTGTCACCGGCCGGATGAAACGCCAGGCGGTCGCCCGCGGTCGTCGTTCCCTTCATTCGACGGGTGGCCCCGAACAGCCGCTTCTGTACGTCGAATGCGACCACTTCGATGTTGCCACTATCGGCGGCCGGCACGGCGAGTGCGCGGCCATCGGGATGCCAGGCACACCCTTCCGTTCCTTGCGATCCGAATGACGGGCGCGACGCGACGACGGCTCCGGTCGTCAGGTCGCGGACCTGCACGGTTCGGGCGAAGTACGACGACGCGGCGACCAAGGGTTCGGTCGGGTGTAGGGCAAGTAACAGTCCCTGCGTGATACCGGCCGCGGGCCATTCGGCCAGACGACGCCCAGCGGCGAAGTCAAAGACGGCCAATCGCCCGTCGGTGTAGCTGACGACGAACCAACTCCGAGTCGGTTGGAACCCCCAATCGGCGATGGCCTCCGCGCGTTCGCTGCGACCGACGAGCGTCGGCTGCGTGGCAAGTTTCCAGAACAGGACGGGGCCATCCGTCACCCACTGGATCGCATGTCGCCCGTCCGGGCTGAGGAACGTCTCGAAGGCTTTCCCAGGGTTCGGCAACCGAGCGACCTCGGTGTTGTCGGCCACGCGCCGAACGGTTCCCTCGCCGTTCGCCTCGACCCGCGCGTAGAGGGTCAAATCGGCGGCCAAGCGTAGACCGTGGAGGCCGGGCTTCGTCGTTTCCCAGGTGTGAGCCGGGTAAACGTCCGGCAGCGTCAAGGCGGCAATGGCCTCAGTGCGCAGTTCGTCGAACTTTGCCGCCGGATGACCGAGTTCGCGGCCCAGCAGGGCGGCCCGGCGGATCGCGTCCAGGGCTTTGAACCGCTGCCCCTCGCGCCGGCTCAGCCGCGTGCCGTACGCCTCCGACTTGAGCGCCGTCCACAGTTGCTCGCGGCTCTCGCGCCAGTTGCTATCGGACTTCGCCAGCGCATGCCGAAGGTCGGCGTTCTTGACCAGCGTTCCGACCGTCATTACCACCAGCAGGACCGCGATGGCCGCCGACAGGCTCGCCACGGCCGGGTTGCGGCGGCACCAGCGCCACGCCCGTTCCCGCAGCGAATGTCGCCGGGCCGCGATCGGCCGGTCGGCCAGGAAGCGGTTTAGGTCCTCGGCCATCGCGGCGGCCGAGGGGTAACGGTCAACCGGCTCTTTGGCCATCGCCCTCAGCACGATCGTTTCCAAATCGCGCGGGATGAGCGGGTCGATCGAGCGCGGCCGCGGCGACTGGGCATTGCTGATCTGATCGACCAACTTGAGCGGGTCGCGGTCGTCGTACGGCGGCCGCAGCGCCAGCATCTCGTACAGCGTGACACCGAGGGCGTACACGTCGCTGCGAGCATCGGCTCGGCCGTCGAAGCGCTCGGGGGCCATGTACCGCACCGTGCCGAGCAAGTCGCCGGTGCCAGTCAGGTCGGCGCTGTCGTCGGCTTTCGCCAGGCCGAAGTCGGTGATCCACAGCGTGCCGGCCGCGTCGAGCAATAGGTTCGACGGCTTGATGTCGCGGTGCAAGACGCCCTGTGCGTGGGCGTAGGCCAACCCGTCGCCGGCCTGCGCGCCGAGCCGCGCGACTTCGCGGTAGTAGCGCGCCTGCGGCGCACAGGCCAAATCGCAGCGCGTGGCGGACAGCGGCGCAACGATCGGCCTCGGCGGTGCGGGCGGCGTTGGCCCCTCGACGAACTGGGCGCTGCGGGCGGCCTCGATGGCGAACGAACCCGTCACAAGACTGTGGGCGATAGCACGGGCAGGCGGCGTGCCGGGAGGCAGGGTCTCCGCGTTGGCCACGGCCGTCGCCACGCTGCGCAGTTGCCGCAATTCGAACAAGACGTTGTCGAGGGCCTGCCCGGCGATGTACTGCATCGCGTAGTAGAGACTGTCGCCCTCTTCGCCGACGCCGAACACCGGCACGATGTTGGTGTGGTGTAGACGGGCCGCGGCACGGGCCTCGCGGTGGAACCGCTCGCGCGACAGGCCGGGGTCTCGTAGCCGGCCGGCCATGACCTTCACGGCGACGTGCCGGCCGAGCGACTCCTGCACCGCCTCGTAGACGATGCCCATGCCACCGCGGCCGATCTCGCGCAGGATGCAATAGTCGCCCAGGTGCTTCGGGGTATCGACTGCCGGGGCCTCCGTGCGCGCCGACGGCCCGGCCACGGAGCCGAATTGCTCCATCAGTTGCAAAGCCGGGAACAGTTCGCGAATCGCGTCGGCATGGTCCGGGTAGCGATTGGTGTACTCGGTCAGAGTCGGCCGTTCGCCATGCCGTTGTCGTTCGGCGAACTCCTCGGCGAGGATTTCCACGGGGTCGCGCTGGTCGTTGGACATCGTCATGGCAACCACTCCCCCAGCCCGCCCGGCCGACTGGCCAGGATGTCCTTGAGCTTCTTGAGTGCCCGGATGTAACGCTTGCTGGCGGCCGCCTCCTGGAGTTGTAACGTGCGGGCGGTCTCGGCGTTCGAGAGGTGTTCGAAGTGCCGCAAGGCCAACACCTCGCGGTCGAGCGGGTCCATCTGGTTGAGCGCGTCTTGCAGCCGCAGTTTGATCTCGGCGCGGACGGCGATTTCGCTGGGCCGGCACTCGCGACCGAGTAGGTGGGCGGCCAGCGCGGCCGACGACGCCTCGGGCATCGCGCCACGGAACAGCGACACCTCGCGGCCGGCAGCGCGCATCTCGGCCCCGAGGTGCCGGCGGTGGACGATCAGCAGCCGCTGTCCGGCCAGGTAGCGCAGCCACAGGAAGAACGGCATCGCCGGATGGTTGAGGTACTCCGGCAGCCGCTGGGTCGCTTCGAGAAATGTTTCCTGGATCACGTCGGACGGATCGACACGGCCTTGCAGCCTATGGTCGAGTCGCATGGCTAGCATGCGCCGCAGCCGGCCGCGGTGCCGGTCGAACAGGCCGCCCAGCTCGGCCCGGTCGCCGACCGCGGCGGCGCTCAATAGTCGGCGGGTTTCGTCGGAGTTGTCGCCCACGCCCAGGTCCCCCCGGGTTCGGCCGCCCTGGCCATCCTATTCCAGAGTCCCGCTTGAATCTCTGGGTGCCATGCTTGCCGCTTTGGGCAAGCATGGGCCGGCGTGAAGACATGCTTGCCCAAAGCGGCAAGCACGGCACCCAGCGAATACGGCGACTGTCGGAGACGGTCTGCGTGCCTAGGGAGTGGAACTGCGCCACCGACCCGCGCCGGGACAGCCATTCCGACGATTTGCCAAATTTGGCCGCTCGCATGTCGGCCACTGCCAAGCTGGCAGCCGTCGCGGGTGTGGCGACCAGCGGAACCAGATGCGCATCTCTATGTCATCAAACTACTTCCATCTGGCCGTCCGTTCCCGGCACGTCGCTTGCCTAGGGACCGTACGACCGCACACTCGAACGCGAAATCACCCGAATCGATAGCAAGGAGATGTTTGGATGGGCGCAAAGCAACTCGCCTACGCCGATGAGGCCCGCGGAAAGCTCTTGAACGGCGTCACCAAGTTGGCTCGCGCCGTCCGCGCGACGCTCGGCCCGCGCGGTCGCAATGCCGTTCTCGACAAGGGCTGGGGCAGCCCCACCGTCACCAAGGACGGCGTCACCGTCGCCGAGGAGATCGAGCTGACCGACCCCTACGAGAACATGGGCGCACAGCTCGTCAAGGAAGCGGCCTCGAAGACCAGCGACGTGGCCGGCGACGGCACCACCACCGCGACCGTCCTGGCCGAATTCGTCTACCGCGAGGGCATCAAGGCGGTGGCCGGCGGCCACGATCCGATGGCGCTCAC
>CAZNSL010000160.1:0-9268 GCA_964574975.1 uncultured Alcaligenaceae bacterium
GATGACCGTCGCCGAAAAGAGCGCCCTCGCCGCCAAGGGTGTGACCGGCGTACGCCTCAGTTGCCAAATCGCCTGCGACGCCGACATGGCCGTACGCATCGTCAGCCGACTCGATGGCAGCGGGCGGGCCGATGCCGGTAAGCGGCCGGACGACGCAATTCAGCCGCAGCCGGTCGAGTGGGCCGCGATGTGACGGGGTGACGCTGCGATGCCGACACCGCTCGACCGTCCCCGCCTCCGCCGTGGCCTCGCCGCTGCCCGCGACGCGGACGATCCGCAATCCATCCTCGTCTTCGACGAGCGCCGCGTCAGCCGTACCGTATTGAGCGTCGGCCACCGCGAGTTCGCCTGGATGCAGTTCCTCGACGGCACAACGACCCTCCGCGATGTGCAGTCGATGGCCATGCGCCGCGACGGCAACACCCCGATGCCGCTCGACGATCTCCTGACTCTCGTCGAGCGACTCGATGACGCGCTCTTCCTGGACGGCGCGCGGTTCGAAGCGTACTTGCACACCCCCGTCCGCGAGCCGTCGTGCCTAGGCTGCTACGCGCCCGAACCGGACGAGCTACGCCGACAACTGGCCGGCTACTTCACCGCGCCCGGCGGCCCTGGACTGCCCGAGCCAACCGTCCGCTCGCGGCGTTTACGGGCCTTACTCGCCCCGCACATCGACTACGGCCGCGGCGGCGTCTCGTACGCCCACGCCTACAAGGAACTCGCCGAGCAGACCGACGCGAGCCTCTTCGTCGTCGTCGGCACGTCCCACTACGGGACGGAGCGGTTCATGCTGACGCGGCAAGATTTCAAGACGCCGCTCGGCGTCGTGCCGACCGATCAGGGGTTCATAGACCGCGTCGTCGCCCACTACGGCGACGGGTTGTTCGACGACCCGGCGGCCCACGTTCCCGAACATTCGATCGAACTCGAAGTCGTCTTCCTGCAATACCTCTTCGAACGCGTTCGGCCGATCCGGATTGTCCCGCTCCTGGTCGGATCGTTCGCCGACTGTCTGTACAACGGCGTATCGCCCGGCGCGTGCGACGATATCGCCCGGATGGTCGAGGCTCTGGCGCAGGCGGAGCGCGACGCAGGCGAACCGGTCAGTTACGTCATCAGCGGCGACCTCGCCCACATCGGACCGAAGTTCGGTGACGCCGGCCCACTCGCACCGGCATTCCTGGCCGATAGCCGAGCAGCCGATGCGGCGATCCTCAAACGCGCCGAAGCCGTGGACGCCGACGGGTATTTCCGCTTCGTCGCCGAGGAGCGGGATGCGCGTCGCATCTGCGGCCTGCCGCCGACCTACACAACCCTAGCGGCTGCTCGGCCGACCTCGGCGCGGCTCTTGCACTACGACCAGTACGTCCACCCGCGCGGATCGGAGAGCGTCAGCTTCGCCAGCATGGCGTTCTACGTATGAGCACTTCCGTACAGGTCACGGGCGACGGTGGGCTGCGCGTCGAGACGTTGCCGGCCGTGGCGTTGACCGAAGCGTTGGCAGGATGGCAGCGCGAGGCCCGCCACGGCGTCTGTGAGACCGACCGATATCGCTGCCGCTACTTCGTGTGGGGGTCCGGCCCGCCACTCGTATTCATCCACGGCCTGTGCGATGTGGCCCGCTCGTTCGTGCCGGTCATGGAACCGCTGCGGCGTCACTTCACGTGCGTGGCCTACGAAATGCCCGACGGTGGTCCCGACGGCGCACGGCTGGGAGCGATCCGCCACAACCACCTCATCGCCGATCTGATCGCGCTCCTCGATCACTTGCGGTTCTGCACAGTCGATCTGTTCGCCTCATCGTTCGGCTCGACGGTTGGCTTCGCTGCCCTCGCCGCTCAGCCGGGTCGATTCCGCCGCGTCGTCGTGCAGGGTGGCGTCGCGTACCGGCCGATGGCGGCTTGGGAACGCGGCCTGGCCGCATTCCTGCGCTACCGGCCGGGGCCGATCGGGACGTTGCCACTGCGCGGACGGATCAACTTCCACCCCAGCGACCTGTCGGTCTTTCGCGAACGGCCGCCAGAGTTGCTCCGCTTCGCCCGCGAGAACACCAACGCGCCGAGTATGGCGGCAGTCGCGCGCCGCGCTCTAATGCTGCCGCACCTCGACTTGCGGCCGAAGCTGTCGGCGATCCGTCAAACGGTGCTGATGCTCTGCGGCGACCGCGACCCAATCGTGCCGCCGGAGTGCGAGCCACCACTCCTGGAGGGGTTGCCCAACGTCGAGCGCGTCGAGTTCCCATTCTGCGGGCACTATCCTCAGTACACGCACACACCACTGGTGGCCGAGTTGACGAAGCAGTTCTTGCACGCGCCAGATTGCTTAACCGATGGATGCGCTCACCACTGAAACGTAGCTTCTACGGCTGCGCCACTTCGCCGCCGTTGATCGAGTTGAGCGCCTTGAAGGTGGCGAACGCCATCGCGTCGTTGAGGAAGCGCACCGCACCGTCGCCGAACAGGAAGTTCGCTCCGTTCGGGTGCCAGGAGCCGAAGCCCCAACTGCCCTGCAACAGGCCCTCGACACCCGTCAGCGGCGGGTCGGAGGCGAGGCGGCCCCACGGGTAGTTGATGTGCCAACGCTCGTCCTGCACGACTCCGTGACAGCAAGTGTGCGTGCCGCCACCCCAGTATGGACCGAACGCGGCCGACGTATGTTCCTGCCGCGACTCGCCGACCAGGATCGAGTTGCTCAGTCCGTCGGATACCATCGCCATCGACGCCGCGCCGTTGGTGCCGAACGCGCCGTAGATCGCACCACTTGGATATGCCGACGTGATGTCCGTGTCGGTGTAGCTGGCGAACAGGTAGTTACTGCGGCGCGCGTTCTGCCGCGAGAAGGCGTGGTACCACGGGATCGCTTCGAGTGGAGGGTTGGCGAGCGGGTCAGCGGGCCGGCCGTTGTCCCACACGGCCGGCGGCGGGTCGATGCGGTCGCCGGGGCAAGCGTAGGTGCGGATCAGTGTGCCCACGACATCCGCGTTGGCCTGAGCGTGGATCGGCAGGCTGCCACCGTCGAAGCTGCCGGGCACCTCCGACGAGTTCGCCGACGCGGCCCGGTAGTTGTAGCGGCGAAACAGCGGTTCCTGTTCGATGTACGGCAGGAGTGCGACCCAGCCGGTGTGGTTGTAGACCTTGAACGGCTCGCCGGTATAGCGCACTTCCGGGCCGGCATAATTGCGCTGGAGGTTCGTCGAGGTCCCGGAATGAATCTTCGCGGCGGGGAACCGGCCATGAATGTCGTGGAAGCTGTGTAGGGCAATGCCGATCTGCTTGAGGTTGTTCTGGCAGGACGCGCGATGCGATGCCTCGCGGACCTTTTGAACGGCCGGCAGTAGCAGACCGACCAGGACCGCGATGATGGCGATGACGACGAGTAATTCGATCAGCGTGAAGCCGCGGCGGTCGGTGGAGGAAGGCATGGAGAACCCGCGCGAGGACCGGGGCAGTGACCGTATTCGACCACACCGAGGCGGCGTTCGCAACGGTTTTTTCGGAAGAGTTTACCGGTCCAGCACGCCTGGTGATGCCTGGAACGACGGCAACGGTCGTGATGCAAACTGACCCTCTGCCCGGCCCGATTGTCCACGGTCCGGCGGAGGGTCGAATGGATGAGTGCGGGGCGGGATTAGTGATGGTCGCGCGCGTCGCTGCCGGCCACGGCGGCGGGGGAGTCCGCGTCTTTGCCGTGGATCGCGTCGTACACTTCCTGCCGATGCACGGGGACTTCCTTCGGCGCGACGATGCCGAGGCGCACCTTGTCGCCGCGGATCTCCACGACCGTGATCGTGATGTCGGAATTGATCACGATGCTTTCGTTTTTTTTCCTGGACAGCACTAGCATCGCCGCGTATCCTTCCGGGGGTACGAGGGGGATGGAGGGTTAGGGTCCCACGTCGAGCGGTCGAACCGGAGTTACGACTCGAACACTCTTCGCCGGTGAAGGTCCGCTTCCCCTGTTGGAACCCGACAACAGATCGGCTGCTCGGCTTCGGGGGCCGCGGCTCCGTGTCCCCCTGCGCGACGACCGTTCCGTCAAGTCTCATCCCCATCGTAATGGCCCCAAATTCGCCCGTCAAGCTTTGCGCACCGCATCTTGCGCAAAATCTTTGCAATTCGGAACGGTCGTTCCGACCGGCGAAGGACGCACAAAACGACGTTGTGCCCAGGATTTGATGGCTTACGCAGATTGCCCGATGTGATGCACGATGACTACTACAGTCAATGTGCGCTGGTCTGTCGAATCGCCTGAATCTGCTTGAGGTGGTACGACGCGATCGGGCGTACGGTGCTGTCGGGATCTCCCGTCGCCATTTGGGCCAATCGCTCCGCAAACTGAAAAACCTGCTGTTCGCCAGCGACGCGAGCCGCGGCGGCGCGAACGGCAGGAGACGTATCCAGACTCAGCCGTTGCAGCCAGGCACACAGGTCGTGATCGCCGTCGTCACGTAGGTACGCGACGAGTTTCAGCCGGTCCGCCGGCCGCGGCGACGAAAGGTATTTCCCCATCCGAACCTGCTTCTCGCTTAGTCCACGGCTCAGTAGGGCCGTCTTCACGAGCCTTTGAACGTCCACGTCGGAATCGTGAAGGGCGGGCAACAGGTCGTCGTCCGCCATCAGGGTTTTCGCCGGGCCGAGGGCGAGTACGGCCGCCCGACGGACCTCTGGGACGGCATCACGCAAGAGCGGCAGGAGCGGTTCCAGTTGCGTGAGTTCCGGTCGCATCGCCAAGCGCACGGCGCGGACTCTGACGGCCGCATCGCGGCTCTGTAAGCCACTGGTGACTAACATCCGAGCGGCAGCGAGGACGGCCGGTTGCCCGCCGCGGACTCGGCCGGAGGCGAAATCGAGCGACCACTGTTGGCCGGCCGCGCTGAACGAGGCAAAAACGTCGGCCAACTGCACGACTAGCTCCGTTTGCCGTACGTCGTCGTCCGGCCACGCCTCCGACAATACCGTCAGCGCGGCACCGACGCGATCGCAAACGGCCTCATCGTCGTTCGTCAGGCAGCCAACGAGACGACCGGCGACATCGTCACCCCAGTCGGGGGCACGGGCAACCCAGGATTCGTTCGCGTCCGTCGTCAGCCGATGGACGTAGTAGCGGGCCTTGAGGGCGTCGCGGCACAACCACGCGGCGGCGACACAGGCTACGACTGTCAGGCCCACGACGACGGTGATGTTCCGGCGCACGGCGAACGCCTCCATGACGAGGTTCGGGCGAGGTCCGTCCCGCGGCCGGCAACGTACCCCGGTTGTCCTGCCTCCCGCAAGGGCAACCTTTGTCGCTGTGGGCAGAATCGTTCATGTCGGCGCGACCGTTGCAACGATTCTTGATGTTGGAGGTGGCCCATGCGCGCGCAGCGACTTGTCGCAGGTAGTTTGAGCGTTCTGGCGGGTTTGGCGTGGGTCACTCCTGCGCCGG
Source organism: uncultured Alcaligenaceae bacterium (assembly GCA_964574975.1). Lineage (GTDB taxonomy): Bacteria > Planctomycetota > Planctomycetia > Gemmatales > Gemmataceae > JAXMAS01. The sequence continues at coordinate 5,425 of CAZNSL010000160.1, forward strand.
CCCAGACGCCGGAATCACCGCGCCCGCTTGTGCGACTCTTCGGCGGCGACCGTCGCGCCCAAGCGACCAAGGCTCCCGACTGGTCTGCGCCCGTTCCCATCGAGTTGTTGCCGCCCGGCATCCGCGAGAACGTTACGAAAGTCGTGGCCCAACCGACGTTGACCGCGCACGCCCCCGCCGAAGAGTTCCGGGCGGGCGTATACGAGTGGCTGGTCGACCACCCAGACAAGACGGCGGTGGCGTGGCGGCGACTGGGCGTACCGTGCGTCGGCATCGGAGACCTCGGCAACGGTAAGTACACCTGGTCGGATGGCCAAGGCAGCGACTTGACCTGGCAGACGATCGTCCACGCCGCCGAGGCGCGCGTGTGGTATGCCGAAGGCCAGGCGAAACCGGGGCCGATGCTGCCGGTCATGCCGGTCAAAGCCGTATGCGTGCTGCGGTTCAACAAGCGCAACGACCTCGACAACAACACCATCGTCCGTCACGAGGTGGACGTGTACCTCCAAACGGACAGCAAGGCAGCGACGGTGATCGCCAAGCTCCTCGGCCCCACGGCCCCGCGCGTAGCCGAACACGGAGCGTCGCAACTACTCCTGTTTTACTCGGCGATGGCCCGTCACCTGGAGAAGCACCCGGAGCAAGTGACCGCACTGTTCCGATAATCCACGATGAGCCGCGACGCGAAACGCGCCGAGTCGCGCGTCGCGGCGCGACGGGGTTCCCCCGACACCCGCCACGCCATACCCCATACACCATGTCCCCCGTCAGCTACCGCGACGCCGGCCTCGACCTCGACGTGTACGAGCAAACGCTCGCCGGCATGGTGCCGCTCCTCAAACGCACGCATACGCCGCGCGTCCTCGACGGCTTCGGTGGCTTCGCCAGTCTGTTCAGTCTCGACTTCAACTCGAAGCTCTTTGCCCGCAACTACCGCCATCCCGTCCTGGTCACCTGTACCGATGGCGTCGGCAGCAAGCTCAAGGTCGCGTCGATGGTAGGCCGGCACGACACCGTCGGCATCGACCTGGTTGCCATGTCGGTCAACGATTGCCTCTGCACCGGTGGCGAACCGCTCGTGTTCCTCGACTACCTTGCGATGCCCAAGGACGACCCGACCCTGACGCGCGATCTCATCAAGGGCATCAGCGACGGCTGCCTCGAAGCGGACTGCGCCCTGACCGGCGGCGAGACAGCCATCCTGCCCGACTTTTATCAGCCGGGCGACTACGATATGGCCGGCTTCTGCGTCGGCGTCGTCGAGCGCGACCACATCGTCAACGGCAGGGCGATCCAACCGGGCGACGTGGTCCTCGGGTTGGCGTCGAGCGGGCTGCACTCGAATGGCTACAGCCTGGTGCGTAAGATCGTCTTCGACGTGGCCGGGATGAAGCTCAACGATTTCGTGCCGGAGTTAGGCCGCACTGTCGGCGACGAATTGTTGGAGCCGACGCGCATCTATGCCCGCGCCGTGCGGAACGTCCTCGCGCATTACCCGGTCAAGCGCCGCGTCGTCAAGGGACTGGCCCACATCACCGGTGGTGGTCTGGTGGACAACCTGCCGCGCATCCTGCCGCCAGGCCGGCGAGCGCACCTGAAGCGCGGCAGTTGGGATGCCCCGCCCGTGTTCGCCTGGTTGCAGCGACTCGGCAACGTGCCGCAGGCCGAGATGGACCGCGTTTTCAACGGTGGAGTCGGCTTTGCGATGGTCGTCAGTCATTACTTCGCCGAGAGCATCCAGCGCCAACTCGCTGAGGACCGCGTCAAGAGTTGGGTGATCGGCGACATCCGCGAGGGCGAACCGGGCGTCGAGTGGATCGACTAACCACCCCAGGTGAGAACTCAGAACTTCCAAAGGAGCGCCCCGAAGTACTCGAAGTCGTTCGGTTTCTTGCCCTGTGGGCGGCTGAAGTAGCGGTCGTTGATGCCGAGTTTCAGCGCCAGGTTGTACTCATCCGACAGCATCATCTCGACGGCCGCGTTGGCCTCGATGCGGTACTGACCGATGTCTTCGAGACCGGGGTAGTACGTCGCCGAGGCGACGAATTTGTTCTTGGCCGAGAACTTGCGTTCATAGTCGAGCCCCAGCAACGCCTCAGGGTTGAAGGAATCGTCGGGGCCGTTGATGGTTTGCGAACCGCCGAAGCCGGCCCGGCCCTTCAGGAACGTGTAATCGTCCTTCAGGAAGTAGTAGCCGACACCGGTGTGGGCCGTGAGCAAGATCGGGAACGCCCGGAACTCGTCGTACTCCAGCGACCCCGACACGAACGCCAGCCACGGCGTGCCGACGAAGTTGCGCTCGTAGCGACTACCGGTCAACAGGCGATTTTCGGTCAGTGCGCCCATCGCGGTCGTGTAGTTGTACGTCAGGTTGCCGGTCCAAACGTGTTCCGGCGTGTCGTACTTGGCGTTCGCGGCGAAGCGAGTCTTGAAGAGTTGGCTGTTACCTTCGGCCCCGTTGAAGCCGAACTCGACGCCGCCAGACCAGATCGGAGGCGGTGGCTTCGGCGGATCCACTGGGATGATCGCGTCAACGGGAGTCGGCTGCGCAAGTGCGCACGCGGACCACGCCAACCAACACACAATCGCAGCGGTTTTCCGCAACACCAATCGGCACCTCCTGAGCAACGCAGTTCCCGGCGAATAGCATAGCCTGTCGAAATTGCAAGGCGTGGTCTCGACCGGCCTGGCAACGGTGCTCACGAACTTGTCTCACACGCCACCCGTAATAGCATTGGATATGGACGCCTTTGCATGACAACGCCGCGGAATGCCCGTTGCGGTGGTGGGGTGTTTTTGCATGATTCAGGTAGACCGACTGACCAAGAACTACGGTTCCATCGCAGCTGTCGACGCTATCAGCTTCCACGTCGGTCGCGGCGAGATCGTCGGCTTCCTTGGTCCGAACGGGGCCGGCAAATCGACCACCATTCGCATCCTCACGACCTACCTGCCGGCCACCAGCGGCATCGCCAAGGTCGGCGGTTTCGACGTGATGACCGAGTCGATGGACGTGCGCCGCAACATCGGCTATCTGCCGCAGAGCGTGCCGATCTATCCGGAGATGCGCGTCGACGAGTACCTCCAGTACCGCGCCAAACTCAAGGGCGTCGAGCGCGCCAACCGCGACAACCGCATCGGGTACTGCATCGAGCGCTGCCGGGTCAAGGAAGTTCGCCGCCGCATCATCGGGACACTGTCCAACGGCTACCGTCAACGCGTCGGCCAGGCCGACGCGCGTCTGGCCGATCCGCCGCTCGTGATCCTCGATGAACCGACGGCCGGTCTCGCCCCGCGTCAAATTCGCGAGACGCTTAACACCATCCGCGAGTTGGCCGGCGACCACACCGTGCTGCTCTCGACTCACATTCTCTCGGAGGTCGAAGAGGTGTGCGGCCGGGTCATTATCATCGACCAGGGCCGAATCGGGTTCGACCGACCACTCGCGTCGCTCGGCGAGGATGCGTCCGTCGTAACGTTGGAGGCGCGCGGCCCGGCCGAAGCGATGACCGACGCGGTTCGCCACGTCGATGGCGTGGCCGAGGTCGTGGCCACACCGCTGGGCGACGGCGTGCATTTGTTCGAGGTACGGACTGCCCACGATCGCGACCCGCGTGAGGCGATCTACCAGGCGTTCACGCGGCACCCTGGCTGGGCGATCCGCAAACTTGACCTGCGCCGCCGCAAACTTCAAGACGTATTCGTCGACGTCGTCCTCCATGGCAGTGGTCGGCGGGCGGAAGTGGCGTGATTGTCTTTCTCCTCTCTCCCGGCATTGCGGGAGAGGGGCCGGGGGTGAAGGTGACTTTGCGATCTGAAATCTCAAATCTCAGATACCAAAGCC
>CAZNSL010000161.1:0-9258 GCA_964574975.1 uncultured Alcaligenaceae bacterium
CGAGCGATAGGCTCAGCCGCTTGCCTCGAAGACTCGGCTCGCGGCGTCACACCCGCAGAACGTGCCAGCGCCATCAGCACCATCGCCGTGTCGTCGGTGTCGGGGTAGAAGCCGTTGCGGTACTCGAAGAACCAGCCGGCTGGTTCGACACCGGGGTTCATCAAGCTCCAGTCGCCGGAGCGGCGCACCTCGCAGGCCAGGAGCCACTCGACACCACTCTGCACGGCCTCCGATCGAGCCGGGATGTCGGCGTCGGCCAGGCCGATCAGCGACAATGCCGTATCCCACACCGGCGACATGCACGGCTGGAGGCGCAGCGTGTCGCCCTCCGCGATCTCCAGGTCTTCGAGTTGCTGCATCGCCCAGACGAACTCCGGGTCGTCGTCCGGCACACCGAGGCAGCGTAGCACGATGGCCGTGTAGATCATCGGCGGGAAGATCGCGCCGATGCCGTCGGAGTCTTCGTAATGCGCGCGCATCCACGCGACGGACTTGCGGACGGCCAGCCGACGGAACGGATTGAGGCGCAGCCACTCAACCGCCTTCCACATTTTGTCCACGACCAGGAAGAAGTTCGTCCAGCTCCAAACGGCCTTGGTTGGCGGGCACGGCCAGCGCGGCGTCTCCGGCGGGTCGAGGAACAGCTCGCGGACGCCGCGGCCCTCCGGCGGGTGGACGATTGGTTTGTGCGCGTAGAAGACCGACAGCGGTACGAGGATCGTCCGCGTCCAGCTCGACATCGCGTAGATGTTGACGTAGAACCAGCGCGGCAAGAGGATCAACTCCGGCGGCACGGCCGGGCAGTTGCGGTACGGCATCTGGCCGAGTAACGCCAGGTAGAATTTCGTGAAGCTATTGCACGCTTCCGCGCCGCCTGCCGCCCGGATCGCATCGCGGGCGGCGCGCATGTGAGGGGCGTCCGGCGAGTCGCCGGCTAGCTTGAGCGCGAAGTACGCCTTCACCGAGACGCTCGCGTCGGTCGGCCCGTCGGGGTAGTTCGACCAGGCACCACCCGCTTGCTGGTGTTTGCGGATGTAGTTAGCGCAGCGTTGCACACGGTCGTTGTCGAGCAGACCCAGGAAGGCCAAGAGCAAGACGTACTCGGACTCGAGGATGGTGTCGCCCTGGAGTTCGCCGACCCAATGGCCGTCGGACTGTTGCCGGGCGAGGAGTGCCCGGCGGGCGTAGTGAATGGCGGCACGGAGGCGGCCGGGTCGCGGCGCGGCCGAGCGAATGGGGGCCGTCGGCAATCCTTGCACGGGAGTCCCTTCCACGAACGGGTATTCGGGTATCGGCAGAGTGTATCCCGGTCGCGCGAGAGTGGGCAAGGGGAATCTGTTGTTCTCCCCTTCCGGAATGCCGTGCGAGGAAGGATTTCGCCCACGCACCTTGACAGTTTGCCCCGCCGCGGTCACACTCACACTAACTCGCAGTCTCGCGCTCGCTCGGCCGCAACGGCCGTTTCGATAAACTCCCGCTCTCGCTTGGGGAGGCAGCCATGCCGAGGCGTCTCTACGTCGTCGATGGGGCCGACAAGGGGCAGTCGTTTCTGCTGCCCGATGCCGGCAAGGTCCTCATTGGCAACAGTCGCAAAAACACCGACTTCTGCATCCACGACCTGCTCGCGGCTCGCGTCCACTGCGAGTTGCACGTCGCGCCCGACTCGATTGCCGTCGCCGAGGTGGCCAACACGCACACCACGCTCGTCAACGGCGTCAAGGTGACGCGGCAGGCGCTGGCCACCGGCGATGTCATCCGCGCCGGTAACTCGTTCCTGCGGCTCGAAGAGGTGTCGGCCGAGGACGCGGCCGCCGCTCAGAAGGCGGAGCCGAGAGTGGAAGCCCCGAAGGAGAAGGGCGAGGCGCCCACTCTACCGCTGGAGAAACTGACCGAACTGTCCGGCTACAACCTCGGTCACTACAAGCTCGCCGGCGCATTCGCGGCTGGGCACGGGAGCGTCTCGTTCCGCGCCCACGATGCCGACAAGAACCAGCCCGTCGTACTCAAAGTGCTATCGCCGGAGTTCCCGGCCAGCAACGACGAGATGCAGAACTTCGTCCGCGCCAAGAAGCAGCGGATGGCCCTGCATCACCCCGGCCTGGTCGCCTTGCGCGGCGTTGGCAAGACGGGCGCGTACACCTGGATCGCCACCGAACCGGTCGACGGCGAGAGCCTGACCGGAACGCTGGAGCGACTGTGCATGGTGCGGAAGGTGCCGTGGAAGCCGGTGTTCCGCATGGCCGTGGCGCTCGTCAAGGTGTTGGACTTCCTCCAGCGGCACCACGCCATTCACGCGAACATCTCGCCGGCCAACGTGCTAATGCCGGCCGATGGCCCGCCGCGGCTCAACGATATGGGTCTGTGGCAGGCTCTCGAAGGCAGTGCGCTTCAACAGAAGGCGTGGCCACGCAAGTGCAAGGCCGAGTTGCCTTATCTCTCGCCCGAACACCTCGACCCGGAGACGCCGCTCGACGACCTCTCTGACCAGTACTGCCTCGGCGCGGTGCTGTACGCCTACCTGACCGGCCGGCCGCCGTTTGAGGGGAGTACGGCGAAGGAAACGGCCGCAATGGTACGTGAGGCGGTGCCCGTGCGACCGAAGGAGCTGAAGATCAACGTGCCGGACGATTTCCAGGGCGTCATCCTGCGGATGCTCGCCAAACACCCGGAGGACCGCTATCCATCGCCGCGGATGATCCTCACCGACCTGGAAGAAGTCGCCGCCAAGCACCGCGACGGGGAGTAACTCTCCGTTTCGCGACGCATCGCAGAAGCGTTCTTCGGCGTAGGAAGAACGCTTCTGCGATGCGTCGCGAACCGAGGTGCGTCAGAGTCGCCTTGACCCCCCCGGCGGGATCGGCGACCATCGGGCGGCGCTCACCGCAGAGGGGCACGGATGCTCTACGAATCGCCGCACCTGTCGCTTGTCGCCGAGTACGGCATCGCCACGCTCACGCTCCTCAAACCGCTTGGCGATGCAGCCCTCACCGACCTCGCCACGGCACTCGACATCGCCCATGCCCGCCCCGGACTCGATGTCTTCGTCCTCACCGGCAACGGCTCTCCAGTCGCCGAACCGCCCAACGCCGCGCTCGGCCAGCGAGTCGCCCGTCGGCTTGCGGCCCTCGACTGCGTGACGCTCGCCGTTCTCGATGGGCCGTGGCTCGGTGGCTCACTCGAACTGGCGCTGGCGTGCGACTACCGTGCGGCCGTCGGCTCGGCGCAGACGCGCCTCGGATTTCCGCAAGTGCGGGCCGGTCGGGTGCCGTGCTGGGGTGGCACCGTACGGCTGCCGCGGCGGATCGGCCTGCGGCGGGCACTGCGACTGCTATTCTCGGGTCGTAAGCTGAGTGCAGCGCAGGCGCTGGCGGCCGGCCTCGTCGACCGCGCGTTCGGTCCACGGTTGGCCGCTGTTGGCTGCGACCGCTTCATCCTCGACTTGCAAGCGAGTGGACAAAAGTCGCGTTGCCGCCGCCGGCTGCGCGACCGGCTGCCGTGGAGGCGCGAGGCGATTCTGACGCGGGCTGCGACCAAACTCCACACAGGCATAAGCGCAGACCACGTTGCTGCGTGGGAGACACTGGCAGCCGTCGCCGCCGGCATCCGCGGCGGCACCGCTGAGGGCTACGCCGCGGAGCGACGGGCGGCCGGGATGATGGCCACGCGAATTGAGCCCGAAGCGCCAGCGAGGGAAGCGACCTTCCCCCTCGCTGGCGCTTCGGGCTCAATGATCCGAGTCGGCATCGTGGGTGGTGGCACGGTCGGAGCAGCGCTGGCGCAGTGGTTGAGTATGCGCGGTTGCGCTGTCGCGGTGCGCGACCGCGATCCCAAGGCCGTTCGCGCTCGCCTGGCCGCGAACTTTCGCGACGCGGTCGCCAAGCGGCTCATCCTCGACGGTGACGCAGCCGAACGGCTGGCGGCAATCCCGTGTTCGACCGGCTGGGACGGCTTCGCCGGTGTGGACGTTCTCATCGAGGCGGTTGGTGAGACGAAGCGGGTCAAGCGGCAGGTGCTGTGCGAGGCCGAAGCCGTGGCTGGGCCGGCCGCCGTCCTGGCAACCACCTCGACGAGCTACACCGTCCGCGCGCTGCAAAAGGCGCTCGACCGGCCGAGCCGGCTGGTTGGGCTACACGTCGGCGTGCCGGCTGCCGCCCTCAAGTGCGTCGAACTCGTCGCCGGTCCGGCGACTGACCCAACCGTCCTCGGCAAACTCCGCGATCTCTTGACCACCTTCGGCAAGACGCCCGTCGTCGTCGCCGATCGGCCGGGCCGCGTGCTTGGTCGGGTGCTGCTGCCGTACTTGCACGAGGCGATCCTCGCGGCCGAGGAGGGCATTCCGGTCGATGCCCTCGACGCCGTCCTGCGTCGCTTCGGAATGGCATGGGGGCCGTTCGAGGCGCTCGACGCGGCCGGGCTGGATGTGGTGCGTGCGTCAATGGCCCGGCTCGCCCGACACATCGGACCTTCACTGACGCCGCCGCCGCTGTTGGACCGCTTGATTGCGGCCGGGCGGCATGGTCGCAAGACCGGCGTTGGATTCTACCGCCACGTCGGGCGGCCGACGCCAAACCGTCGCGACCTGCCGCCTCCGAGGCGGTGCGACCCCGCGGCCATCGGTCGGCGGTTGCTAGTCCGTTTGCTTACCGCGGCCCGTCACGCGGTCAGCGAAGGGGCGACGCGGAACTTGGACGACATCAACGCACTGTTGCTCGATGCGGGCTGGCCGGCGTTCCGCGGCGGGCCGCTGCGGGTCGTCGCGGCGCGGGGAGCGGCGTAGAACGAATCCGCCCGTTGCCACGGGCGGGTTTCGTTCAACCTCACAACCCCACGCACGACCATGTCTCCACCCGACACCCGCATCGCCGAATTACACCTGACGCTGCCGCCGGTCCCGAAGCCGATGGCGAAGTACCGTACGGCGGTCCGCACCGGCAACTTGCTGTTCCTGTCCGGCCACGGGCCGCTGTTGCTCGACGGCAAACTCATCAAAGGTCGCGTCGGAGTCGACATGACGACCGAGCAAGGGTACGCCGCCGCCAAGCAGACGGGCCTGGCCACCCTCAGCACAGTGAAGGCCACGCTCGGCTCGCTGAACAAGGTGAAACGACTCGTCAAGACGCTGGGCCTGGTCCTCTGCACGCCGGAGTTCGGCGATCAGCCGAAGGTCATCAACGGCTTCTCGGAGCTGATGGCCGAGGTATTCGGCGAGGAAGCTGGCGTTGGCGCACGCAGCGCCGTCGGCACGAACGCCTTGCCGGGCGGCATGGCCGTCGAGGTCGAGTGTATCTTCGAGGTCGAGTAAGAGGAATTAGCCACAGATGAACGCAGATAAACACGGATAGATGCAAGAATCAAAACGGCATCTATCCGTGTTTATCTGCGTTCATCTGTGGCTAATTCCTCTTACGCCACTCACGCCGGGATGCCGGCGGCTTCAAGCTCCGCGATCAGGTCGCCAGCCGTCGCGGCGTGCGGCACTAGCGCCGCACGGACGTACTCGGCGAACCCCACCGCATCGCCATCGTCGTCGCCGACGAGCAACACCCGTAACCGCGGTTGAGCCAACTTCAGCTTCGCGCACGTCAGCCAGCCGCTTTCGTCGTCGCTGTCGGCCGACAACACGACGGCAGCCGGGAGGTATTCAGCAGCCAACCGGCGGGCGTGATCGGAGCTGCCGGCCTGGAAGACCGTCCAGCCGCGCGATCGCAACTGGATCGCGGCCAGTGCCGACAGTGGCGACCGGGGCAGTGCCAGGACGACCGTGCGGTTACTATCGGTCGGCGGCTCTCGGAATGCAACCATGACTGCTCCCTTCCCGATACGTCCCGTTTCCGGGTAGTTCGCTACGGCTCTACTCTCCTTAACGAGCGGGCGAGTCATTTCGCCGGAACTTTTTTTGCTCGCTCGAATGGCCCCACTCCGCTAGTCCTTGCTGGGCCGCAGCTTGGAACCTATACCACGCTCACCGTCCGTCCCAACGACCGCCCGTTCACCCCGGAGGTTCACGCATGTCAACCACCGCCGTCAAACAGGCGCTCGAAGCCGGTCACGGCATCCTGCGGCTCGCCCCGACGTGGGTGCCGCGCTCGTTTCTGATGCCCGGCCGACGCATCAAGTTGCACCCAAACGACATCTACGCCTACGGCGCGCACCGCGGCGGCATCGACGAGCGATGGTTCGCATCGACGACGCCAGCGGCCAACGAGGGCCGGGTGCCCGACGAGGGGCTGAGCTGGGTCGTCGTGAACGGCCAAAAGGCGTTCACTCTCGCCGACGCCGTCGGCCTGGAAGGCAGTACGCTCATCGGCCGGGCGATGTTCGACAAGTACCAGCGCTGGCCGGTCTACTCGAAGTTCTTCGACAACATGGGACCGATCCCCCACCACATGCATCAGAACGCGGAGCAGGCGAAACTCGTCGGACAACAGGGTAAACCCGAGTCGTACTATTTCCCACCTCAGTTGAACGCCCTGGGCAACAATTTCCCGTACACGTTCTTCGGCCTCGAACCCGGCACCACGAAAGAGGACATCGTCCGCTGCCTGGATCGCTGGAACGCGGGCGACAACGGCATCCTCAACTACTCGAAGGCGTATCGTTTGCAGCCCGGCACAGGCTGGCTGGTGCCGCCGTGCGTGTTGCACGCCCCCGGCTCGCTCGTGACCTACGAGCCGCAATGGGGGTCGGACGTGTTCGGCATGTACCAGTCGCTCGTCGAGGGCCGGCCGGTGCCGCGGTCGCTGTTGACGAAGGACTTCCCGAAGGAGAAGCACGACGACAACCGCTACCTGGTCGACGCGCTCGACTGGGAGGCGAACGTCAACCCATCGTTCAAGGACTCGCACTACCTGGAGCCGTTCGTCGCCACGAATGGCGACGGTTACGAGGACAAGTGGATCGTCTACGGTCGGGTGAACGGCGAGGAGTTGTTCAGCGCCAAGGAGTTGACGGTCCAACCGGGCGGCACCGCGACGATCCAGGACCCCGGTGCGTCGGGCATCCTGGCGGTGCAGGGTAGCGGCAGCATCGGCGGTCACAAGCTGCAAACGCCGGCAATGATCCGCTTCGGCGAATTGACCGAGGACGAGTATTTCGTCACCGAAGGCGCGGCGAAGGTTGGCGTGACGTACGCGAACACCGGCAGCGAGCCTTTGGTAGTGCTGCGGTACTTTGGCCCCGACGTGTTCGGCAAGGCGCTTCCAGCGGTCGGCGCTCACAAAAAGGTGTAACCAAGCGAGAGATCACCAATGAACACCTATCCCAAACTCCACAACGCCGCGTGGCCCGGCGTCGTCGGTAAAGGCTCCCCCGACGGAGAGCCGGCCATCGACCTCGACACCATGCTCGACTACACGGCTAAAGCCGAGGTCAACGGGCAGAAGTTCGACGGCGTCGACCTGTTCCTCTTCGCTCCGCACGTCGATATCGACAGCAGCGACGACGACCTCAAGAAGCTCGCCGACAAGGTGCGGGCACGCAACCTCGCGATCGGTTCCGTGGTCGCCCCGGTGTGGCCGCCGACTGGCGGCGGCACCGCTTACGGCAGCGAGTCCGACCGCAAGCAGTTCGTCGAACAGGTGCGCAAGGGCTGCCGCATCGCCAAGAAGCTGCGCGACCTCGGCGTGCGGCCCTATGGCGTCGTCCGCATCGACACGGCCGGCGGCCCCGGCGACTGGCTCGCCGACCCTGAGGGCAACCAGAAAAAGGCGGCCGCGACCTTCCGCGCCGCTGCCGACGTGGCCGCCGACCACGGCGAACGCCTCGCGGCCGAGGGCGAAATCTGCTGGGGCGGCATGCACTCGTGGCGGCGGATGGTGCAGCTCCTGGAACTGACCGACCGCCCCGGCACCGTCGGCTTCCAGGCCGACATGGCCCACACGCTCCTGTACACCCTCGGCACCAATGCCCCGGAGGACCGCATCCTTCCCGACAACTTCGACTGGAGCGATGGCAGCAAGCTCGACGCCGCGCTCAAGGAACTGACTTCCGCTCTGCGGCCGTGGACGATCGACCTGCACATCGCCCAGAACGACGCGACGGTGAAAGGCTCGGGCAGCCACGATAAGACCGGCCGGCACTGCCTGCCGAACGACCCGAACGGCAAGCTCGACATCGCCCGCCACGCCGGCTACTGGATGCGCGACAGCTACGGCAACCCGACCAAGAAGTTCCAGCACGTCTGCTGGGACGGCTGCATGTTCCCGAACGACGTGATGTCCAAACCCGAGACGTGGAACTCGATCCTGACCGCGATGGTCGCCGTGCGCGACGCCCACGGCTGGAACTGACGGAACCCCGACATGAACCTACGCATCTGTCTGCTGTTATTCGCCGCCCCGGTCGCCTCCACCGCGGCCGAGAAGCCTTTGGCCGACCGGATCGCCAAACTCGATCGGTTGCACGCCGGTAAGGTGTCCGTCGTCGTCCAGAAATTCGGCGATCCGGTTGCAGTGTCGATCAACCCCGACGAGCCGATGCCGACGGCGAGCCTCATCAAGTTCCCAATCATGGTCGAGGCGTACGAGCAGTTCGCCGAAGGCAAGGTCAAGCCGGACGACGTGTGTACTCTCAAGAAGGACGACAAGGTGCCCGGCAGCGGCATCCTGACCGACCACTTCACGCCGGGGGCGACGTTCTCGCTGCGCGATGCCGTGCGGATGATGATCGTCTGGTCGGACAACACGGCCACGAACATCGTCCTCGACCGCGTCGGCATTCGGAACGTCAACGAACGCATGGAGAAACTCGGCCTGCCGAACACCAAGGTTCATTCGAAGACTTTCAAGCGCGAGACATCCGTGGATATGGAGCGGAGCAAGAAGTTCGGCCTCGGCTCGACGACGGCCAACGAGATGCTCAAGCTGTTGACGCTCTTGCACGAGGGCAAGCTGGTCAGCCCGGAGGCGTCGAAGGAGATGACCGGACACATGCTCCAGTGCGACGACCGCAACAAGTTCCCGCGCTTCCTCCCGCCGGGGACCAAGGTGGCAATGAAGACCGGTAGCGTCGACGCCGCCAAAACCTGCGCGGGCATTATTACGACGAAGGCCGGCCCCGTCGCGGTTGTGGTGCTGACGGCCGAGAACAAGGATAAGGGCTACCACCCCGACAACGCCGGCGACCTGTTCTGTGCGAAGGTCGCCAAGGAAGTGTTCGACTACTACGACGCGACGAAGTAAGAGTTCTATCCGCAGATTTCGCAGATTACTGACCGCTGCGCAAAGAAGGTCGAGTTTTGTTAGAGCTTCAATCCAGCCT
>CAZNSL010000162.1:0-9242 GCA_964574975.1 uncultured Alcaligenaceae bacterium
GGAGGCGCAGCTCGACCGCTTCATGTTCCTGATCGAACTCGACTACCCCTCCGAGGACGAGGAGGTGCGGATCGCGCGGACGACGACCGGCGACGATCTCGCCGAGTTGAGCCACCTGCTGCACGCGGAGGACATCATCCGGCAGCAACACCTCGTGCGACGCATCCCGGTGCCGGACCACATTTACCTGTATGCGGCCCGGCTCGTGCGCAAGACCCGGCCGGCCGACCCGACGACGCCGGCGTGGCTGAAGCCGCTCGTGTCGTGGGGAGCCGGTCCGCGGGCGGTGCAGTACCTGATCCTCGGGGCCAAGGCTCGCGCCGCGCTGCTGGGTAGTTACATGGTCCGCCTGGAAGACGTCGAAGCCGTCGCCGCGCCGGTGCTGACGCACCGCTTGATCACGACGTTCGCCGCCCAGGCCGAGGGCATCGCGGCCAAACAGATCGTCCGGCGGCTTGTCGAGGAGACGAAGCCATGAGCCCGACGCGCCAGCGAGGGGAACGAAGACTCCCTCGCTGGCGCGTCGGGCTCAAGAACGGAGAATCCCTCGCTGGCGCGTCGGGCTCAATGACATGATCCGCCACCCCCGCAGCTTCCTCGATTCGCAGGTGTTATCGCGCCTGGCCAACGTGCCGCTGTTCTCGCGCCGGCCGATGCAGGGCAGCGTGTCCGGTCGGCACCCCAGCCCGCACCGCGGCTCCAGCGTCGAGTTCGCCGAGTACCGCAAGTACGTCCCCGGCGACGACCTCCGCCGGCTCGACTGGCGCGTCTTCGGCCGGTCGGATCGCTTCTACGTCAAGGAGTTCGAGGCCGACACCAACCTCCGCTGCTGCTTCGTCCTCGACACTAGCGGTTCGATGGGCTTCGGTTCCGGCGGCGTCACCAAGATCGAGTACGCCCGGAAACTCGCCGGGTCGCTCGGCTACCTGGCCGTGCAGCAGGGCGACGCGGTCGGCGTCTCGTGCGTGGCCCAGGGCGTCGTCCGCAGCCTGCCGCCGACGCGGAACCCGGCCCATCTACCCGCGTTCTTCGACTTGTTGGAACAGGCGACGCCGGCGGGCGAGACGCAACTGGCCACCGTGCTGCACGAACTGGCCGAGACAATCCGCCAGCGGGCGCTCGTCGTCATTGTGTCGGACCTGTTCGTCGAGCCGGAGCTGCTACGCGGCTGCTTCCAGCACCTGCGGTTCCGCAAACACGACGTGGCCGCGTTCCACCTGCTCGACGCCCTGGAGGTGAGCTTCGACTTCCGCCGGCCGATGCGATTCCTCGACATGGAGGGCGGCCCAGCGATCTTCGCCGAGCCGAACGACATCGCCGACCGCTACCACCGGGCGATGCGCGAGTACCTCGACGGCTTGCGCGCGGTCGTGTTGGAGTCGGCGGTGGACTATCACCGCGTGTCGCTCGACGAGGACTACGAGCAGGTGCTGGCGCGGTTCCTGATCGGCCGGGCGACATCGTGACGTTCCTCCCACACCCTCGTTCCCAGGCTCCGCCTGGGAACGCGTTGTCGTGCCGGCTCCGCCGGCCGCACCCCGGTCGGTTACGTCGCTGTGGGTTCGGGCGGCGGCGCCGCCAAGGCCGTGCGTTCCCAGGCGGAGCCTGGGAACGAGGGCGAGTTTGTGAGGTCGTTCCCGTATGACGTTTCTCCAACCCCTCCTGCTCGCCGCGCTGCCGCTCGTCGCGCTGCCGGTCGTCATTCACCTGATCAATCAGCGGCGCTACCAGACGATCCGCTGGGCCGCGATGATGTTCCTCCTGGCCGCCAACCGCATGTCGCGCGGCTACGCGAAGCTACGGCAGTTCCTGATCCTCGCGTTCCGCGTGCTGGCCGTCGCTGGGCTGATCTTCGCCGTCAGCCGACCGCTCGCCGGGGGCTGGTTCGGCCGGGCCGCGGGCGGGCGGCCGGACACCACCATCGTCCTGCTCGACCGCTCGCCCAGCATGCGGCAGCAGGGGCCGGGCACGGCCGTCTCCAAGCTGGAGGCCGGCCGGCAGCAGTTGGCCCGGGCGCTCGGCGTCCTCGGCTCCGGGCGGTGGGTGCTGATCGAGAGTACGTCGAACGTCGCGCACGAAATCGAATCGCCGGACGCCCTGCGCAATCTGCCCGAAACGGAGCCGGTCGATACGTCGGCGGACGTGCCGGCCATGCTCGAAGCGGCCCGCGACTACGTGCGCGACAACCGGGCCGGTCGCACCGAAATCTGGCTCTGTTCCGACCTGCGGCAGAACGATTGGGCCGCCGACAGCGCTCGCTGGCAGGCGCTGCGCGACTCGTTCCTCGAACTGCCGCAGGGTGTCCGCGTCCACCTGCTCGCCTATCCGGACATCGCCGCCGGCAACGTGGCGGTACGCGTCACCGGCGTCCGCCGCGTCGAGACGGCCGGCGGCGCGGAGTTGCTCGTCTCGCTGAAACTGACCCGCGAAGGAAATTCCGACGCGAAGCTCAACCTGCCGGTGCAGTTCGACATCGAAGGTGCCCGCTCGGAGTTGACGGTCGAAATGGTTGGCCCAACGGCCGAGTTGAAGGACCACCGCATCCCGATCGACCGGGCGCGCGAACGCGGCTGGGGCAAGGTGTCCGTCCCCGCCGACGCCAACCCGGCCGACAACGCCTTCTACTTCGCCTTCGACCGGCCGCAGCCGCGGCGGGCGCTGGTCGTCACCGACGACCCGCCGGCGGTCGCGGCCCTGCAACTGGCGGCGTCGATCGCGCCCGACCCGGCGATCGCCTGCACTGCGGACATCGTGCCGCGCGAGCAACTGGCGGCCGTCGATTGGAGCGGCGTGGCCCTGCTGCTCTGGCACGCACCGCTCCCCGACGGGGACGCGGCCAAGGCGGTGCAGGCGTTCGTGGACCGCGGCGGACAGGTCGTGTTCCTGCCGCCGCGGGCACCCGGAGACGCAGCCTTCAACGGCGTCCGTTGGCGGAACTGGGTCGAGGACCCGGCCGGCCAGTCGGTCGAGACGTGGCGCGGCGACCAGGACGTGCTGGCGAACACGCAGAGCGGCGCGGCCCTGCCGGTCGGGCAGTTGCGGGTCCGCCGCTACTGCGAGCTGGAGGGCGAACTGACGCCGCTGGCGAGCCTCAAGAACGGCCGGCCGCTCGTCGCTCGCCTGCCGACGACTCGCGGCGGCGTCTACTTCTGCGCCACGACGACCGACGCTGGCGATTCGACGCTGGCCGCGAACGGCGTGGTGCTGTACGCGTTCGTGCAGCGCGTGCTATCGGCCGGGGCATCGGTCCTCGGCCAGACGCGGCAACTGGTGGCCGGCGAGGCGGACCAGTCGGTGGCGTGGCGGCAACTCGCCGGCCCGCCGGAGGCGCTGTCGACCGCTTACGCGCACCACGCGGGCGTCTACGCGGCCGGCGAGCGGCTATTGGCCGTCAACCGCGCCGCGGCCGAGGACCAGGCCGTAATTCTCGACGACGAGCGCGTCGCCGGCCTGTTCCGCGGCCTCGACTTCGCGCGCGTTGACGACCGCGCCGGCAGCCTCGCCGGACTGATCCAGGAGGTCTGGCGACCGTTCCTCGTCGCCATGCTGATCGCCATGCTCGTCGAGGCGGCGCTGTGCCTGCCAAGGGGGGCGGCACGACAATGACGCACACGCTCACCTTCCTCTGGACGCCGTGGTCGGCCGCGCTGGCGGTCGGGGTCGTCGTGCTGGCGGCCGGGCTGTGTTGGACGGCGTGGCGGCGCAGCGGCTATGCGCGGTCGCAGGGGCTATTGGAGCTGTTCCGCCTCGCCCTCGTCGCACTGCTGGCCGTGGTCCTCAACCAGCCGGAGTGGGTCGAGGAGTTTCGGCCGACCGAGAAGCCCGCGGTCCTCGTCCTCTGGGACGACTCGGCCAGCATGGACACCCGCGACGTGACGCCCGGCCCCGGCGGCAGCGCCAAGCCGGCGTCGCGGCGCGAGGCGATCGCCAAACTCATCGACCCGGCCGCGTGGGCGTCGCTCGGCGAGCGCATGGACGTGACGGTGCAGTCGTTCGCGTCGGCGGACGCCGGCCGCCGCACCGACCTGTACACGCCGCTCGCGCGGGCCCCCGACACGGTCCAGAACCTCGTCGGCGTCGTCGTGATTTCGGACGGCGACTGGAACGAAGGGCCGCCGCCGGTGCAGGCCGCGACGAAGTTGCGGATGAAGGGCGTGCCGGTGTTCGCCGTGCCCGTCGGCAGCACCACCCGGCTGCCGGACGTGGAACTCGTCAGCCTCGGTGCGCCGACCTTCGGCGTCGCCGGCAAGGCGGTGCGGATCCCGTTTACGGTCGATAGCACGCTGCCGCGCGAGTTCCTCACCACGGTGACGCTCAAGACCTCCGATGGCGAGGAAGTCACCGAGGAGGTGAAGATCGCGCCGATGGGCCGTACGACCGGGTCGGTGCTGTGGAAGCCGGCCAAGACCGGCAACGTCACGCTGACGCTCGACGTGCCGAAGCACCCGGAAGAAGCCTTGACCGACAACAACCGGCTCAGCGCGCCAATTGCCATCCGCGAGGAGAAGTTGCGGGTGTTGATCGTCGAATCGACGCCGCGCTGGGAGTACCGCTACCTGCGCAACGCCCTGTCGCGCGATCCCGGCGTCGAGGTCGCCTGTCTCTTGTTCCATCCGGGGTTGAGCAAGGTCGGCGGCGGCACCAAGGACTACCTGAAGCAGTTCCCGGCCGGACTGGACGAACTCTCGAAGTTCGACGTGGTGTTCCTGGGCGATGTCGGCCTCGACGACGGCCAGCTCACGGCCGAGCAGTGCCGGCTCCTCAAGGGGTTGGTCGAGTACCAGGCGAGCGGGCTGGTGTTCATGCCCGGCCCGCTGGGGCGGCAGTTCACCCTCCTCGAAACACCGCTGGCCGACCTGATGCCGGTGGTGATGGACGAGGCCCAACCCGGCGGCTGGGGGTCGCGCACACCGGGGCACTTCGAGCTAACCGAGGCCGGCCGGCGCAGCCTGCTGACCAACCTCGCCGACACGCAGGACAACAACCTCGAAGTGTGGGACGACCTGCCGGGGTTCCAGTGGTACGCCCCGGTCGTCCGCGCCAAGGGCGGTACAGAGATCCTGGCCGTCCACAAGGACGCGACCAACCAGCACGGCCGGCTGCCGCTGCTGGTCACGCGCACGTTCGGCGCGGGCAAGGTGCTGTTCATGGGCACCGACGGAGCGTGGCGCTGGCGCAAGGGCGTCGAGGACAAGTACCACTACCGCTTCTGGGGCCAGGTGGTGCGCTGGATGGCGTACCAGCGGAACATGGCCAAGGGCGAGACCATGCGGCTGTACTACTCGCCGGATCAGCCGCAGGTGCGGCAGACGCTCGCCCTGAGCGCCAACGTCATGGAGCGCAGCGGCGAGCCGCTGGCCAAGGGCGGCGATGTGACGGCCCGTATCGTAGCCCCGTCCGGCAAGGTCGAGACGGTGCGGTTCACGGCCACCGGCGAGGAGTGGGGCGTCTTCCAGTCGCGCTTCGTGCCGACCGAACCGGGCAAGCACACCGTCACGTTGGCCTGTCGGCAAACTGGAGCGACCTTGGAAACGTCGATCTTCGTACAGGGCGACGTGGCCGAGCGCGTCGGCAAGCCGGCCCGGCCGGAGGTGCTGGAGGAGATCGCGCGCGTGACTCGCGGCAAAGTGCTGGCCCCGGGCAAGCTCGACCAACTGCTGCAATCGCTGGCCAGCCTGCCGGACCCGCCACCGTCGGTGCGGCGGGTGCAACTGTGGAGCCACCCGGTGCTGGCGGGCGTCGTCATCGTGCTGCTGGGAGCCTTCTGGGTCGCGCGGAAGGTGGTGGGGTTAGTTTAACACCGTGACGCCGCGACCCGAGCGCAGCGAGGGGAGCGGCCGGCCCAGCCGCTCCCCTCGCTGCGCTCGGGTCGCGGCGTCACCGCGCCAATTGAGTTGCACCCGCTCTCCGATCTGGTAGCATTGTGTCCGGCCGACCGTTGCCCATTGGAGATGCGCCGTGGACCTCGATTCACGCCAACAGCGCCTCGACCTTCCCGACTCGCTGCGGACGCAGATGTTCGCGTTTCGCCGTCGCGTCTGGGTCGTCAAGCTGACCGAGGCCGCCTGCGGGGCCGCGTTCGGCGTCCTCGTCGCCTACCTCGTGACGTTCGCCCTCGACCGCGTGTGGGACACGCCGGCCAACGTGCGGCTCGGCATCTTCGCCGCGGCCGTGGCCGGCTGCGCCCTCGTGCCGCTGGCCCTGCACCGCTGGATTTGGCGACAGCGGCGGCTGGAGCAACTCGCTCGCCTCCTGGGCCGCACGCACCGCAGCATCGGCGACCAGTTGCTCGGCATCATCGAACTGGTCAACAACGAGTCCGAACAGGCCCGCTCGCCCGCGCTGTGCCAGGCGGCCGTGCATCACGTCGCCGAACAGGCGCGGACGCGCGACTTCACCGATGCCGTGCCGAACCCGAAACACCGCCGCCGCGTCGTTCTCGCCGGCCTCGCGCTGGCGGTCGGCCTCGGCCTGTTGGCTCTGTACCCCGCGGCCGCGGCCAACGCCTGGGCGCGCTTCCTGCTGCCGTGGCGCGACACGCCGCGCTACACCTTCGCCATGGTCGAGCCGCTGCCCGATAAGTTAGTCGTTGCCCACGGCGAGCCGTCCACGCTCACGGTCAAGCTCGCGGAGCAAACCGCCTCCCGACCAGCGCAAGCCGAGGCCCGCGTCGGCGAGCAGCCGCCGGTGGTCGCGCCGCTGGCCGACGGGCGTTACCCATTGGAGTTGCCGCCGCAGATCGAGGCGGGGCCGCTCGACGTGCGCGTCGGCGACTACACCAAGCGCGTCCGCCTGGAGCCGACGCTGCGGCCGGAATTGAGCGCCGTCGAGGCTCAGATCGCGCTGCCCGGATACCTCGGCCGCACCGGCACCGCGACGAAGGACGTGCGCGGCGGCACCCTGACGGCCGTCAACGGCAGCCGGGCGACGTTCGTCGCCACGGCGACCCGCGAGTTGGCCGCCGCCAAGGTGGACGGCAAACCCGTCGAGCCGCGCGGCAGCACCGTGGTCAGCCCCACGACTCCCGTCGAGGGCAACCGGCAGGTCGAACTCCAGTGGCAGGACCACTTCGGCCTCGGCGGCCGGGAGCCGTTCGTCCTGACGATCCACGGCAAGGAGGACGAAGCTCCCTCGGTGACGTGCGACGGCCTGCCGACGCGGAAGGTCGTCCTGGACTCCGAACACCTCAGCTTCAAGGTGTCGGCCCACGACGACTACGGCGTGCAGCGCGTCGGCGTCGAGTGGCGCGGCGTCGATACCGTGAACTTCAAGAAGCCGGCGGCCGGCGAGCGCCTCCTGGCGGCCGGCGGGGCCGACAAGGAATTGCTGGAGCTAGACGGCACGTTCTCGGCCAAGGCGCTCGGCATCGAGCCGCAGCCGATCCACGTCCGGCTGTTCGTCGAGGACTACCTGCCCGGCCGCGGGCGGGTGTACTCGCCGCACTACCTCCTGTACGTCCTGAGCGCGGAGCAGCACGCCATCTGGCTCACCGAGCAGCTCAGCAAGTGGCACCGGCAGTCGCTGGACGTGCGCGACAAGGAACTGCAACTGTTCGAGACCAACAAGCAGTTGCGGCAACTGCCGGCCGACAAGCTGAACGAGCCGGACGCGCGTCGCAAGATCGAACACCAGGCCGATGCCGAACGGGCCAACGGCCGGCGGCTGACGAACCTCGTGGCCAGCGGCGAGGAGCTGGTGCGGCAGGCGATGCGCAACCCGGAGTTCGGCGTCGGCCACCTGGAGAAGTGGGCCGCGATGCTGCAAATCCTCAAGGACATCTCGGCCAACCGCATGCCCTCCGTAGCCGACCTGCTCAAGCAAGCCGCTCAAGCTCCCGGCGTGGCGCAGAACGCGCCGAAGCCCGGCCCGACGGCTGGGCAAGTGCGGTCGCTCACGCCCAACGCGGGGTCGAAGGGCGAGGCGAAGCCGGGGCCGAAACCGATCCCGTCGGTCGTCGATATCGAATCGTCGCAGCAGCCGGCCAAGCCCGGCGACAAGACGCCGCCGCCGAACGAGAGCGCGGGCGGATCGCGGCTGACGCTGCCGACCACAATGCTCCCCGGCGGCAAGCCCGGCGACGCGTGCCCGGCCCAGCCGAAGCTCGACGAAGCGGTGGCCAAGCAGCAGGACTTGTTGGCCGAGTTCGAGAAGATCGCCGACGAACTGAACCGCGTGTTGGCCAACCTCGAAGGCAGCACGCTGGTCAAGCGTCTGAAGGCCCAGTCGCGGGTGCAGAACCGCGTGGCCGGCCGGCTCGGCGATCAGGTGAGCGACGCCTTCGGCGTGGCGGGCGCGCCGGCCAAGGACGACCAGCGGAAGCTGTTCAAGGAGTTGGCCGGCCTGGAGGAGAAGGGCAGCCAGGACGTGTCGCACATCATGGACGACATGCAAGCGTACTTCGAGCGGCGGCGGATGGTGCGCTTCAAGGCCGTCTTCGACGACATGGCCCAGCAGGACGTGGTCGGCGGCCTGCGGCAACTCGGCGACGACCTGACGAAAGAGAGCGGTCTGTCGATGGCCCAGTGCGAGTACTGGTCGGACACGCTGGACCGCTGGGCGGAGGACCTGGTCGAACCGGCCTCCGGCGGCACCTGACCGGGCGGCAAATCGCGCGGCAGTTTGCCGCCTTCGATCGTCCTGGAAGTCCTGCAAATCCTGGAAGCCGAGATCAACCTCCGCGAAGACACCCGCGTCGCCCAGCAGGCGAAGTCCGCGCTGGCCAACGACGAGTACGGTCGCCAGGCCGGTGCCCTGTCGAAGACGCAGGACGGCCTGCGGGACCGCACCGACAAGGTGACGCAACGCATCCGCGAGTTGCCCGACGGCGAGGCGGAGTTCGGCAAGGAGATCGCCCTGTTGGGGGCCGTCTCGCGGGTGATGACCGACGCGACCGGCATCCTGGCCCGGCCGGACACGGGTCGGCCGGCCATCGCGGCGGAGACGGAGGCGATCGAGCTATTGTTGCAGTCGAAGCGCTTCGCCCCCGGTGGTGGCGGCGGCGGCTCCAACCCCGGCGGCGGCGGCGGCGGCACAACGCAGGATTCGGCGCTGAGCCTGATCGGCCGCGGTGTCAACGAGAAGGAAGTGCGCGAAGCCCCGCGGACGACGCAGGCCACCGGCGAAACGGGCCAGACGCTGCCGGAGGAGTACCGCACCGGCCTCGACGCGTACTTCAACCGGCTGGAGAAGAAGTGATCTCGTAGGGTGGGACGAGTTTGGCGAGTCCCACCGCATCCGCGCAA
>CAZNSL010000163.1:0-495 GCA_964574975.1 uncultured Alcaligenaceae bacterium
TCCGCCCGGGAGCGAGCTTCCAGCCGTTCGCGGACGGCTTGCACCCCTTGGCGGGCGACGACTTGAGCGCGCGCCGCCGCGGCGGCCGCGCGGCGATCGGCCAGGTACGTTTCGACATCAGCCGGGTGGCGCAAGATGTAGGCGATGACGGCATGAACGTCGGCGAGGGCTAGCGAGTCGTAGCGAACGGCAATTTCCTCGGCCGACGCCCCTTCGCGGTAGGCAGCCACGACGGTATCGAGGGTCACGCGCGTGCGGCCGACGCGCAGCACGCCCGTGTCGTCGAGTCGGAGCGGCGTCGGGTCAGCGTGGATGGTGGTACTCATGTTCAACGATTATATCCTTCCCGGCTCACCAGTCGGCGATCGGCGTCAGGCCGGGCCAGCCGGCGGCGAACCCCGCGACGGCTGCGGCGGCGCTGCCGCGGGAGAGGGCGCGCCGTCGGCGGGCGGCGGCGGGGTGGGGGTTGGCGTCGAGGCTGCGGTCGCAGGCGGC
>CAZNSL010000163.1:505-5754 GCA_964574975.1 uncultured Alcaligenaceae bacterium
TTCGGCGAGCAGGCGGCGTCGAGTTGTTTCCAGGCGTCTGCGTCGTCCGGCCAGGCGGTGGCGACCCAGCCGCGGTGGAAGGCGACGGCGGCCGCGTCGTTGGACTTTGCGGCAGCTTCGGCTTGCTCCTGGTGCCACCACGGGTTGACGCGGGCGTGGAATCGACGCTGGCCGAGTTCCCACTCGTCGAGCAGACTTGGGTCGGAGGCGTCCCAGAGCTTGACCGTGCCGTCTTCACTCGCCGAGGCCAGCCGCCGTCCGCCAGGGCTGAACGCCACCGACGTCTCCATTGCCGTATGCCCGCGGAGGGCGACGAGCTCGCTCCCGGTCGCCGTGTCCCACAGGGTGATCGCTTTGTCGTTGCCCCCCAAGGCCAGCCGCCGTCCGTCTGGGCTGAACGCCACCGACATCGCAATTGCCTTGTGGTCACGAAACGTGGTCAGTTGGCCACCGGTGGCCGCGTCCCAGATTATCGGCGTCCACTGGGCATCCCCGGCGGTAACCAGGCGCCGTCCGTCCGGACTGAACGCCACGCTGTTCACTGCTGCGTTAACGCGGAGGGAGGCGGATTCGTCTCGGGTGGCCGTGTCCCACAACTTCGACGTGCCGTCGTCACTCGCCGAGGCGAGCCGCCGTCCGTCCTTACTGAACGCCACCGATGTCACAAACTTCGTGTGGCCGCCGAGTGTCACAATTTCGGTACCGGTCGCCGCGTCCCACAGCTTCAGCGTTGTGTCGTCGCTCCCGGAGGCTAGGCACCGTCCGTCCGAACTGAACGCCACGGACGTCACGTAACCCGTGTGCCCACGAAATGTGGTGAGTTCGGCACCGCTGGCCGCGTCCCAAACTCTCAGCGTCTGGTCCCAACTCGCCGAGGCCAGCCGCCGTCCGTCTGGGCTAAATGCCACCGACGACACTAGTTCCGTGTGTCCGCGGAATGTGGTGAGTTCGGCACCGGTCACCGCGTCCCAGAGTTTCAGCGTCTTGTCGTCGCTCCCAGTAGCCAGGCGCCGCCCGTCCGGACTGAATACCACGGAGTTGACAGAAGCCGGGCTTCCGCGGAGTGTTGTGGGTTTGGGTACGGCGGCCCTGCCCCACGACCTCTGCGTCAGTTCCCAACGCACCGCGGGTACGCGTTGCCCGTCCGGGCCGGGCGTTGTCGATGTCGCCTCATGCCTATGCCCGCGGAACGTTACAAGTTCGGCACCCGTGGCCGTGTCCCAGAGCCTAAGCGTCCATTGGAACCTCCCGGCAGACGCCAGCCGTCGTCCGTCCGGGTTGAATGCCAAGGAACTGACCGAACCGGTGTTCCCGCGCAGCGAGGCCTGTTCGGTGCCATTCGCCGCATCCCAGAGTTTAATCGTGCCGTCTACGCTCCCAGAGGCCAACCGTCGGCCGTCCGGGCTGAACGTCACGACGTTTACCTGACTCGTGTGCCCGCGAATCGTGGCGCGCTCGATGCCACTCGCCGCGTCCCAGGTCTTCAGAGTCTGGTCGCTACTCGCGGAGGCCAATGACCGTCCGTCCGGGCTGAATGCGACGCAATTCACCCGGCCCGTGTGCCCGTGGAGGGTGGCGAGCTCGGCACCAGTCGCCGCGTTCCATAGCTTTCGCGTCTGATCGGCGCCCGTCGAAGCTAACCGCTGGCCGTCCGGGCTGAACGCGACTGAATACACCGATGACGTGTGCCCGCGGAGGGTGACAAGTTCGGTGCCTGTCGCCGCATCCCACAGCGTCACCGTGCCGCCCCAGCTTGCCGAGGCGAGTCGCCGGCCGTCCGGGCTGAATGCAATCGACAGTACTTGGTGAGTTTCGCGCTGGCGTATTTCGGCGAGTTTGGCTCCCGTGGCCGTGTCCCAAAACGTCAGCGTGCCGTCATCATCCGCCGAAACGAGTTGCCGTCCGTCCGGACGGAAAGCCACAGACCGCAACGCGGTCCTGTCCAAGCGGAATGTGGCGATCTCGGCACCAGTCGCCGCGTCCCACAGGTTGAATGTCAGGAAGACATTACTCGCGGCAGCAAGTTGCCGTCCGTCCGGGCTGAAGGCCCCAGGTGAGAACCCGGGTAGGTTGGCGAATCCACCTGCGTTTTGGCGTCGGATGTAACCCCATTCGAAGCCGCGATCCTCCGGACTCACTCGATCCAAAAGTCCCGTGACATCAGCGGATCGACCTTCATGCCAACGGGCTTGGCCGAGAAAGAAGTTCATCCGCGACAGCGCCCTTTCCAGCTTGTCAGTTTCCGCACCTAGCGACTGAGCCTGTGCCGTCGCCTTTCGCTCCGCGGCCGACGACGCAACGGCAAACGCAACCGCGACCGCCGCACCACCGATCAGGAACGCTGTCGCCGCCGTCAGTGCCGCCGCCAGCGCTCGGTTGCGCCTCGCCCAGCGCATCAGCCGTTCGCCCGTTCCGACTGGCCTCGCAGCTATCGGCTCGCCGCGCAGCCACCGGCTCAGGTCGTCGGCCAGCGCCGCCGCACTGGCATAGCGCTTGCCCGGCTCCTTCTGCAAGCACTTGTGCGCCGCAGTCTCCAGGTCGGCCGGGGCCTGCGGGTTCTGCTGCCGCAGCGGCACCGGTTCCTCGGACACCACCTGCAACACCGTGTCCAGTGCTGTCGCTGCCAGAAACGGCGGCCGGCCCGTCAAGCACTCGTAGAGGATCGCACCGAGGGCGTACACGTCGGCCGGCGAGCCGATCGACTTGCCCGGCCCACCAGCCTGCTCGGGTGCCATGTAGCTCGGCGTGCCCAGGATCGCGCCGGTCTGCGTCAACCCCGCCCCGCCCTCGACGCGCTTCGCCAGGCCGAAGTCCGTCACCTTCGGCGTACCGTCGTCGGCCAGCAGGATGTTGCCCGGCTTCAGGTCGCGGTGGACGATGCCCTTCTCGTGCGCGTGTTGGACGGCCCGGGCGATCTTCTCCACCAGTTCCGCCGCCTCCCGCGGCGGCAGCGGCTTGCCAGCGAGTTTCGCGGCAAGGGAGCCGCCGGGACAGAGTTCCAGCGCGAAGTACGGCAGTCCGTCGCGGGTGCCGTAGTCGAAGACCTGAACGACGCCGGAGTGCTGCAAGGCCGCGATCGCCTCGGCCTCCGCGAGGAAGCGGGCCAAGTCCTCTGGCGCAACGTGGCCGCCGGCAAGGACCATCTTGAGTGCGACGGGTCGGTTCAGCGCGACCTGGCGGGCACGGTAGACGACGCCCATCCCGCCGCGACCAAGTTCACCGAGTAGCTCGTATCCGGGCACGTCGGCGCTCCCCGCGATGGCCGCGGATGGGTCCATCGGCGGTTGGAGCCGGGTGTCGGTGGGACGTTCGGGGCCGGCCGGCGGCAGCGTCGCGTTCGGGTCGCGCGGCGGGACGGTGGCCGGTCCATCGGGTGAGTGGTCGATGGTGTTCGGGTCGCGGGGCGGCAGGGTCGGATGATCGGGCATCGGCGTAGTTCCCGAGAAGGGTGTGACACCGGATTATCCCCGCGGCGTTCGCGGAATGCAAACGATTCTTCGCCCGTCAAAACCTGGACGCACATATGCTCTGCGGGAAAGGTTGCTGTTATCACCAGACGAATAAGTAACTCCCGACCGGTGAGTTGTACCCATCTCGGTGATTGTTCTGGAACTGTCCGATACTACTTCGACGGGGAGGCGCGGATGCACCAGAACGATCTCCGTCACACCGGCCGGGCGATGCGGTACAGCGTCCCTTTGAAGCGGTCGCCGCCAGGGCGGCCGGCTCGCACCACCTTCGTCGTGAACGGCCAGCCGAGCCGGTCGAGTTCCGCCCGCAACTGCGCCGCAGGCGGTCGGTCCTGGTCTGTCCACAGGCACAGCCCGCCCGGTTTCAACACATTCGCCACCAGTGCGACCAGCGGTTCGACATGCCGGGCCTCGTACGTCAGGTCCGATGCCAGGACGACATCCACGCGCAGGTCGTCCGGCGGTGCTCGCCAGTCGAACGAGCGTGTGGCGAAGTCGGTGAAACCGTTGAGGCGGGCGTTGCGGGCGGCGAACTGCACCGCCGTCGCGTCGTAGTCGCTGAAGATGACGTGCAGGCCGCGCGCCAGTGCCGCGACGCCCGGCAGACCGAGGCCGCAGCCGACTTCCAGGGCCGTCAAGCCCGGCGGCCACGGCTCGGCCAGCACCACCTTGGCCAGCATCCGCGCCGCCGGCCACAGGTCCGCCCAGTACGGCAAGTATTCGTCGGCCACGAACGCGGCGCGGATCGCTGGGTGGTCGATCAAGTCGTCGGACTTCGCGGGCCGTTCGAGCTGGAAGGTCGCCTCGCCGAGGATGACCGGCTCGCGGACGACCTCGCGCACGGCCTCCGGTGGCGTCTGCGGTAGCGGCGGGACGTCCGTCACAGGATGCCCACCCCCGCCACCAGGTCGGCGTGCGTCAGCGGTCGGTCGGTCGGGAACAGGACGTATCCGGCCGGCGTGCCGAGGCTGTCGAGGATCAGGTGCCGCTCGCTCGGCACCCAGAAGCCGGCGTCGCACGGGACGTGCCCGGTGACTAGCAGGTCGGCGTCCACGAATTCGAGAAACCGCGCCACGTTGGCCGCGCTGGTATCGCGTCCCCAGACGAGCGCGTAAATCGGCCCGGCGGGTGTGAAGTCGATTGGCGTCGAGTCGCGTTCGATGTGGGCAAGCCTGAAGTCCGGCATTCGCGCGGCGCTCGGTAGGCTGTGACTGACGAAGACGCGGTTGGACGTGCGCACCGCTAGCGGCGCGGCGGCGATCAGCTCCAGGTAGGCGGCGTACACGTCCTCGTGGCGATTGCCGTAGGCGGTGCGCACGCCGTCGCGGAACAGCACGTTGTAGTCGGTGTCGCCCTTGCCGACGGCCCGATTCGACAGCTGCGCGAGTTCGTGGTTGCCCGGTAGGAAGTGAACGCGACCGGGGTACTGCACAGCGAGGGCGGCCGTCAGGTCGAGGAGCTGGTGCGACTTGTCGCCGCCATCCTGCGGGTAGCGGAACGGACCGTGGACCACCTCCTGCAGGATCAGGTGTCGCCGCGGGTGGTTGCCGAGGTCTGCCTTCTGCATCACAGCCTGGAAGTTGCCGACGTTTCCGTGCAGGTCGCCGATGACGAAAGCGTCCACGGCGTCGACCAGGCGCACGAACCGGCCGGTACGGCCGGGGGTGGAGCGGAAGCCAGCAGCGGCGCGAGCCAGGGTGCGCAGGAGTCGTTCGGGGTCGGGCATGGTGAGAGGGGTTAGGGGTTAGGAGTCAGAGAGCAGAAGTTAAGGTACAGATC
>CAZNSL010000163.1:5764-9242 GCA_964574975.1 uncultured Alcaligenaceae bacterium
TTTGTTGGGTTTTGGGTTTTGTTTCCTTGTTCATTATTTAATGGACCCTACGGCGGTTGTTTCCAACGAACTTCTTTATCCTCTTTTCCACCATTCCCTAACCCCTAACCCCTGACTCATGGAGCTAACGCGCAACCTCAAGATCGACAGCGTGTCGCGCCTGCGGCCGGCGGAGCCGCACGCGCTGACGGGCGGCTGCCCGATCGCTGAGGCCGTCGCGCGAATGCGCGAACACCGCGCCAGTTGCCTGCTCGTCTGCGACACCACGGGTAAACTGGTGGGCGTGTTTACGGAGCGCGACTTGCTGCGGCGGGTGATCGCCGCCGGGCGAAGTTGGGCGACCCCCTTGCACGAGGTGATGACGCCGGACCCGGAATGCGTCGCGGAGAAAGACCCGGTTCGCGCTGCCATCGGCCTCATGCAGCGTGGCGGCTACCGGCACCTGCCGGTCGTGGACGAAGCCGGCCGCCCGGTCGGCGTCTTGTCCGTCAAGCAGGTCGTGCATTACATCGTCGAACACTTCCCGGCGGCTGTGTACAACCTGCCACCGGACCCGCGTGCCAACCCCACGACACGCGAGGGGGCGTAACGGCTCGCCCAAAAAAACGTTCTAGACCGTTGCGTCGGCGACAGCGGGGCGTTACAGTGTCGCCGAGTCTTCTCCTCTCCACTCCCGAGGATCACACCCGTGCCCTCTGAAAAACGGACCAAGTCCGCTCGGACGCCCGCGCGCAAGCCACCCCCGGCGGCGAAGCGTAAATCGAAGGCCCCCCTCAAACCGAAGGTCGTCCGCATCCGACGGCTGCGCTACGCGCTCGTAGCCACCGGGGTCGGGGTCGAAACGCCGACGGACGTGTTCGCAGTGACCGAGAGCGGCATGTTCACCTACCTCAGAATCCGCGGTCGCGGCTTCGACAACGGCTTCAAGGTCGCCGTCAGCGAGAAGTTACTGACGACGAAGTCGTGGCCTGCACCGATCTCGGTCAAAGCCCTGCAATACGGCCGCCTCCTGGTCGCCAAATTCCAGGTGTCGTCCTCCACCACGACGCCAGTCCCGGTCGAGGAGACGGGTCAGGTGGACATCACCGTCACCACCAGCGGCACGGCCTCGCCGCCAAACTACCCGATTACAATCGCCAACGTCCCGGTGACGTACATCGCGGACATCATTTGAGGCGCACCCATCCGACACCCCGAGGAGCCCACAATGGCCGCACTGACGATTGACAACAAGATTTGCCTCGCCGGCCTGCGCGGCACCGGAAACACCCACTTCTGCGTCGCCGTTCTGGTCAACGGCTTGACCGGCGACGCGACGGAGCTCAAAATCGTCGCATCGCAGAACCCGCACAATTGGTCGCCGGTCGCCAACACCTTGAAGACGGTTGTGACGGGCGGCAAAACCATCGTTCACCGCCGCTTCAACGCGACGAAGATTCGGCCGAATCCCGTAACCGATGCACCCGAGGAGACCGGCCAGGTGGACATCACCGTCTCCGGCAACGGCGGCGCGCAATCCCCGACTGTGACGGTTCCGGTCGTATACTTCGACCCGATCAGCACGACCAGGCGGCCCTAACGTCTGTCGACACGGATGGACCTCAGCCCGGCGGCAACGCCTTGAGCGCCGCCTTGTCGTTGCCGTCCTCCGGGGCGAGCTGGACGGCCGTGGTCAGCGCCTGACGCGCCTTGGCGAACCAGTCCGCAGCGGCAGGTTCGCCGGCCGCCGCTGCCAGTCGGCCGAGAGCCGCGTACGTTCGTCCGAGGCTGCCCAAGGGGCCGGGTAGTGCCGGCGGCTTGGCGGTCAGCGCCTCCAGAATCGTCCGCGACTCGTTCAGGTCCGCGGCGGCCGGCACCGGTCGGCCGGCCGCCGCGTGCAACTCACCTCGGGCGCGGTATGCCGCCGCTTGCCACTCCGCGAAGTGCGGGTAGTCCGGCAGCCGCCCACGCAGGTCGGTCCAGGCGTCGATCGCTTTCGTCAACGCGTCCTGGGCATCGCCCCAGCGGGCCTTGCGTTTGGTCAGCGTAATCCCCTGCTCGAGCCGGGCGCGGGCGACGAAGTGGTGCGCGTCGTTGGTCTTACTCGCCAAAACGACCTCGCATTGTTTGAGGGTTCGGTCGTGCGTGGTCAGGGCGTCGTCGATGTGGTCCAGTTCGCGCTGGGCCGCCGCGATGCGATTGAGCGAAGCTGCCAGGAACAGAGCGTCGGTCGATTGCGACTCCCCCACGGGGATCGAAGCGAGCTGCCGTGCGGCGGTGCGGGCGCAGCGCTCCGATTCGGCGTAATCGGCCCGTGCGTACTCGGCCCCGGAGCGGTCGAGCAGGGCCAACCCCTCGGTGCGTCGATGGCCCGAGACGGCCGGTTCCCGCACTGCTGCCGCCCGCGCCGCCTCGGCGGCAAGGCCGAGTTGCTTGCAGGCGGCCCCCAGGTTCCCGCGGCGCACGAGTAGTTGCGAATAGTCGCGCCGGGCGTCGGCTAGCCGGGCGGCGTAGTGGGCGCTGCCCGGGTTGCCGGCCGTCAGCCCTTCGAGCAGCGCGATGGCTTCGCGGTACTTCGCTTCCGCGTCGTCCAGTTCGTTCACACTGCGGCGCACGTTCGCCGCATGCCGCAGGATCAGGGCAGCGCGTTCGCGCATCTCCGGGTCGTCCGGCTGCTGGGCCAGCATCGGCCGAACAGCCTCTAACGCATCGTCGGTAATGATGCGGCGCACCGGCACGAGCGCTCTCGCGACCGAGGCGAACGCCGGTGCGGTCAGTTGTCGGTTCGCCGTGTCCAACAGGCGATCGGTGAGCTTGAGCGCGGCGTCGGCGTTGCGCTCGGCCACGAGCTTCTCCGCTTCCGTCCGCTTCTGCTCCCGCCACAGAAGCCACGACCCGACCGACAGGCCAGCGACGGCCGTCAGCAGCACGGCGGCGAGGCCGGTGACGAGCGTGCGGCGGCGCTTCAGCCAGCGGCGAGCGCGGCCGGCGAGCGGCTCGCGGTACGCGGCGATCGGCTCGTCGGCGAGCCAGCGCTCGATCTCCGCGGACAAGTCGAGCGGGGTCGCATAGCGCTCGACCGGCGCGAGGGCCATCGCCTTGAGGCACGCCGCCTCCAGCGGTCGCGGCACGGTCGGGCACGCCTGCCGCGGTCGGGGGAACAGACCCTTCTGCACGTCGTCGAGGCTCTTGCCCTCGAACGCCACGCGACCCGTGAGCAATTCGTACAGCGACGCGCCGAGGCCGTACACGTCGGTCGCCGGCCCCAGGATGTCTACCTGCCCGGCCGCCTGCTCCGGCGACATGTACGCGGGCGTGCCGAACACCCGGCCAGCGACCGTGGCCGACGAGTCGCCGCCGGAGCGCGGGGCTAGCGTCGGCTCGTCGGTCGACAGGCCCGACGGCTGGGTCGATTCGCGGCCGACCACCTTGGCGAGGCCCCAGTCGACGACGAGCGTCTCGCCGTACTGGCCGAGCATGACGTTGCCGGGCTTCAGGT
>CAZNSL010000164.1:0-9149 GCA_964574975.1 uncultured Alcaligenaceae bacterium
GCGAAGGGCAGATCGCGGCCGAGTTCGTCGGCGCCGTGCCCGAGCCGCAGATCCGTGAGTTCCTGCGCCAGATCCTCCCCAGTGAGGCCGACGAGCTCGCCGAAGAGGGGGCTGCGCTGGCCGCCGGTGGCGACGCCGCCGGGGCCGAAGCGTGCTTCCGCTCTGCGCTCGCCAAGCGCAACGGGCACGTCGCCGCATCGCTCGGCTTGGCCCGCCTGTTCGCATCCGAGGGCAAGAAGGCCGATGCGCTGGCGCTGCTCGACACCATCGTCGCGGAAGGTGCCGCCGCCCAGGAGATCACCCAGCTGCGCGCTCGCCTGGAGCTGACCGGCGAACCCCACGGCGACCTGGCCGAGCTACGCGCCAAGGTCGAGGCAGACCCTCGCGACCTCCGTGCGCGCGTCGATCTCGGCGTCGCGCTCTGTGCCGAAGGAGAGTACGAGACCGGCCTCGAGCAGCTCCTCGAATCCGTCAAGCAAGACGCGAAGTTCGCTGACGAAGAGGCGCGCAAGAAGATGGTAGACGTCTTCCTGCTGCTCGGCCGCCAGAACGAGCTCGTCGACCGCTACCAGCGCGAGCTGTCGCGTCACCTGTACCGCTGACGCTGGATCCGAGCGCACGCGAGCGTCAACGACAGTTCAGCACACTCCCATCGACGCTGCTGGCACACGCCAAGCCCCCCGCCGGCGCCGCCGCGAAATTCGCTTGACCACACTGCTGGCTCGGGCCGAGGCCGTCGACGATCAACTGCAGACGCAGCGGGAGCACCGGCGAGATCGACCCCAGGACGGTGCGCGGGGTACGGACGCGAACATCGATACCGCCACCCGGCCGGCGTGACGGCGCCAGGGTCATTCGCGAAACCTGCCCGAAACCCTCCACCGAGCTGCGATAGACCCAGCGCGAGCCGCGCTGGGTCCAGCCGTAGCCCGAGGCGCGATCGTAATCGCCGTCGGGCACCTGGGCATAGACCACGGGCGCGCCGTTGGCGTCACGGATCTCGACGAGCTTCCAGGTGGTCCGCGGATCGGGCAGCGACTCGCCCGCCGGCAGTGCGACGTGCGCACGGAGATGCACGAAATCGGACCTCGACGGATCGGAGAAGGTACCCAGCTTCATGCGCGGAGCGCCTAGTGGCGCGCCGACGCAGTCGTCGCAGAGGTCGACGACGCCGTCGCCGTCTGCATCGGGCTCGGTGGGGCTCGACGGCGGTGGGCAGTCGAGCGAGACGCCATCGCAGCGCTCCGGGGTGTCGCAGGCGCCGTTGGCGGCTCGGCAGATTTCACCAGCGGTAACCGGAGAATTGGCGCAGGTGCCAGCCCCGTCACAGGCACTCGACGCGCAGATCTGGCCCCCTCCGTAACAGAGCGTGCCCGCGGGCATCGCGGTGCAGAAGGCCGTGCAGCAGGCGTGCCCCGAGAACCCGGCGTCGCACTCTTCCCCGGGATCGACCACCAGGTCACCGCATGTCGGCAGTAGCCGAACTCCATGGACCTCGGCCGTCAAGATTAGACAGCTCCGGGTCACCTGCACCGCATCGATGGCGGTACCGGTCATCGTCTGGCCGTCGGGTGACACCGTCACGTCGAGGTGGATCGGCACCGACACCGGCTGGAAGAACTGGTCGAAACAGATGCGCGAACCGTCGAGATGAAGTGCGCCGGTCCCCGCGTCGATCGTGCCGCTGGCGAAGAGGTGGTCGGTGGTGACGCTCGCGCCAGTCTGCGTCATCTGGATCGTCGTCCCGACCGTCATGCCGCTGAACGTGAGGTCGGTGAAGGTGACGTACCACCGGCCGGTCACGTCGATCTGGGCGCGGGCCAGTGACGCCACCGCGACGGCAGCAACCAGGGCCAGAAGCGGAACGAAGAGAAAATGGAACCGCACCGGGTGTCGCATGCGGGACCCCTACTCCTATTCGCGGTCTCAGGCGAGGGGAAATCGCCATCGCGTGCTGGTCGCAGCTCAGCGGCAGACGACCACGGAGCCGCCACGCCGTGGGACCCCCGCTACATCCGGAACACGCCGAACCCATCCGCGCCGCGCACTTCCGCCGAGTGCACGGCCGACAGCGCCAAGCCCAGCACCGAGCGCGAGTCGCGCGGATCGATGATGCCGTCGTCCCAGACTCGCGCGGTGGCGAACAGCGCGCTCGATTCCTTCTCGATCTGGTCCTCGACCATCTTGCGTACCTGCCGATCGAGGTCCTCGTCATAGGGGCGACCGGCGTTCTCTGCTGCGGCCCGCTGCACGATCGACATCACGCCAGCGAGCTGCTGCGGGCCCATCACCGCGATGCGGTGGTTCGGCCAGGAGAACACGAACCGCGGCGCGTAAGCTCGACCACTCATGCCGTAGTTCCCGGCGCCGTAGCTCGCGCCGATCATGAGCGTCAAGTGTGGAACACGCGAGTTGCTCACGGCATTGATCATCTTGGCGCCATCCTTGATGATCCCACCGCGCTCGTAGAGCTTGCCCACCATGTAGCCGGTGATGTTCTGCAAGAAGAGGATCGGCGTGTCCGTCTGGTTGCAGAGCTGTATGAACTGCGCCGCCTTCTGCGCCTCCGCCGAGAACAGGATGCCGTTGTTGCCGATCACGCCGATCGGGTAGCCGTGGATCGACGCCCAGCCGGTCACCAGCGTGCGTCCGTAGAGCGGCTTGAACTCCTCGAAGCGCGATCCGTCCACCACCCGAGCGATCACCTCGCGGACGTCGAATGGTTGGCGCAGATCCACCGAGACAGCCCCGAGAAGCTCCTCCGGATCGTGCACCGGCGGATCGGCGGGTACCGAGGGCCCGGAGCCCTGCTTGCGCCAACCCAGGTGCGCGACGATGCGACGCGCCATCGCGATGGCCTGGTGCTCGTCCTCCGCCAGGTAGTCGGCGAGACCGGAGACCGTCGCGTGCATCTCGGCACCGCCCAACTCCTCATCGTCGGTCTCCTCGCCGGTGGCCATCTTGACCAACGGCGGACCGGCCAGGAACACCTTGGACCGCTCGCGGATGAAGACCGTATAGTCGGACATCCCGGGGACATAGGCTCCACCGGCCGTGGCGTTGCCGAAGACGAGCGCGATGGTCGGGATGCGCCGACCAGAGAGCCGCGTGATCTCATAGAACGTCTTACCGCCGGGCACGAAGATCTCCGATTGCTTGGGAAGATCTGCACCCCCGGATTCCGTGAGATTGACGGTGGGCAGGCGATTCGCGTGCGCGATCTCGTAGGCGCGCAGCACCTTGGTCACCGCCAACGGGTTCAGGGAACCGCCGCGTACCGTCGGGTCGTTGGCGATGACCATGCACTCGGTCCCGGAGATCGGACCAATTCCCGTGACCACGCTGGCACCCGGCACCGGTACGCTGTCGATGCCATGGCCGGCCAGGGGGCTCAGTTCGAGGAACGGAGCGTCCCGGTCGAGCAGGAGCTCGATGCGGTCGCGCGGCAGCAGCTTGCCGCGCTGGTGATGGCGCGTGACGTACTTCGGGCCGCCGCCACCGCGGGTGACGGCCAGGAGTTCGTCGAGCTCGGCCAGGCGTTCGAGCAGTGCTGCCCGGTTGGCGCGGAAGGTCTCCGCCGCAACGTCGAGGCGGCTCGGCAGGATCGGGGCTTCGGGGCGCATGACGCGGGAAACGCTAACGACGAGTTCGCGCACGAGTCAACGCCGCCCCGGAGAGGGGAAGGGACCACCGCGCGAGAACTCCCCGCTCCGGTCCTAGGGCGCGAGGCAACGCAGGGTCAAGTTGTCCGAGTCCTTCCGGCCTGTTGCGAGGACGACCTGCGTAGCGAGTTGCAACTTCCGAGACGCCGTGGGGACCTCGATCGCCATACGCGCGGTGCACCGCTCGCCGGGACCAACCGGCAGGCCCAGAGCCTGGATGCCGTCGATGAGCGCGTCGCGAGCGGCCGCCTCCGTGCCCGACGCGGTCGACTTCGGCTTCTTGACGAGGAACGAGGCAACCCCCTCACCGTCGCACCCGAGCCGAGGATCGGCCGCCCCCACGCAGGCCCAGAGATGCATCGCGCACGACCCGACGGTCGGATCGAAATCGCAGCTCGGGTCATTGTCGACGCAGTCTTGACGGTTCTTGGCGATGCCGCGTCGGTCTACCTTCAGTGTCGTGGGGTTGAGCGCCGGTGCCCACTCGAAGCCGCAATCCTGCTTCTTGGACCCGCCGCCGGGGATCCGTAGCGACGGTGCCGCGAAGGTACAGGTCGTCGTACAGACGCCTCCCGAGATTCCGTTCTGCGGGCCCTCGTCGCACCGCTCCCCACACTCGACGATGCCGTTCCCGCATTGCTCGAGCTGACAGCCGGCGGAACAGCCGTCACAGGACGTGAGGTTGCCGTCGTCGCAGCCTTCGAAATTTTCGACTACCCCATTCCCGCACACCGCCGAGTTCGGCATGCACCAGATCTGGATCGCGTTGTTGTCCATGGTGACGTTGCCGACGGTGGTCGCGGAAACGTTGAACCAGCCCTTGCCGATGCGGCCGGGAGTACGGTTCATCACCAACCCGACCGCCGGTGTACAGTCGGTCATGTTCGAATCGGGCGATCCGGTCGCCACGGTCGTCGCCCCTGCTTTGACGGTGATCCCGAGACCGACGAGCCTGTCCAGCAAGGCGTTGCCGTTGGCCACCCAGAGCGGGTCGGCGGTGTCGAGTGGGTTCGGGGTCTTCAACGCCGCGGAGGCCACCGGGCCTGCTGAGCAGGTCGGATACCGCTCGTCCGGGACGCGGAGACAGATCTGCGCGTTCACCGTACACTGGAGATTGTTGGTCCGGTCCGCGTCACAACGCGGATCTCCGTCGACACACTTCTGCGTGCGGGTCGGCCGGCCCGAGCTGGCGAACTGTCCGTTCGACGTGAGTAGCCGCCATTCGGCGATACAGGCCGTCGGCTCGTTCGACCCGGCGATCATCACCGGCTCGGTTCCGGGGCGCACGCAGCCCGGATCGCAGCCGTCGCCGCTGGTGGCGTTGCCGTCGTCACACTCCTCACCGCATTCGGGGATCCCGTCCCCGCATACGTGGTCCCGCCGCTGACAGTCGGCGGCACAGCCATCGCAGGCCCCATTGCCGCCGTCGTCACAGACCTCGCCGCCCTCGACGACCCCATTGCCGCATCGGGAGAGACCGACGCACGCGTCGAGGGCTGCGTTCTGGACGACGACCGCAGCCGGGTCGACGGTGCCCGTGACGATCGGCGAGAGAGAGGCTTCGCGGTACTCCAATCGGTTGGAGAGCTCGGAGCGAGCGGTCCCGTCGAGCCTCATCTGGCCGCTGGCCTGTAGCAGATTCGTGCCTTCGGTGGGCGGGTAGGGATCTGCCATCCGCGCGTCCAGGCGGCCGGTGGACGTGACCGTGAGATCACACGCAGTCATCTGGATGTAGCCGGAGTCGCCGTCCACCGACGATGCACTCGCATCGACGAGCTTGCTCACCGTCAAGTTCCCACCGGCCCGCACGACGACGGCGCCCGACGACCCCGGCGCGTGCGCGTCGATGTCGCCGCCGATCGAGACGTCACCCTCGGCGCGGAGGAGGACGTCCCCGGCACTCCCGAAATCGCCCTCGCCATCTGCCCCCGTACCGAAGACATCGATCGTCCCGGTCGATGTCTGCGTGATTCGTCCGCCTGCCCGGAGAACGACGGCGTACAGATCGGTGAACCCGACGGTGCCACCCGTGCACAGGGCGCCGGGCTTGGCGTTGATGTTCGCGTCGACGACGATGTCCGTCGCCGCCTCCACGAGGACGCTCCCACCATCGCCGCACACGGCCTCGCCGAGGAACGCGCCGCTGTTGCCGTGCGCGTCGATCTTGCCGTGGATCTCCACGCGGTCGCTGGCGGACCGCAGGACGACATCGCCCCCCATCGCGTAGGTGGCACCGCCGCCGGTCACGAGCTGGGCGGTGGGCTGGAGCAGCACCGGCCCCCCGGCGACCAGGGAGATCGAGCCGCCGCCTGACACGGCCTCGGACTTCGTCGCGTTGAGCTGGAAGCCGAGGTCGATCGTCCCCGCGGCGTCGATGACGATCTTCGAGGTTGCCCGGGGAAGGATCGTCGGGCCGGGAACGGGCTGATGCACGTCGAGCAACGCGGTGCTCGATACATCGCGCGCCGCGGAGATACTCAGTTGCCCGGCATCCAGCCCCACCAGCTCCACGCGGGCCCGGCTCGACCCGGTACCCAACAGTCGGACGTCCCCCGAGGCCGCCGACACCCCGCCTCCGACGGCGACCAGATCGAGCCACAGATCCCCGCCTCCCGAATCGGTGAAGGCTGCGTTCGAATCGAACTGGATCGAGCCCGCGCGCAGAACCACCCGCCGCACCCCAGACCCGATCGGCTCCGCGGCCGAGAGCCGTGATCCGCTGGCGAGCACCAGGTCGCGAGTTCCGAAATCCAACACCTTCGGCACGGCCTGAGTTCCGGGGTCATCGATGACGATCGCACCGGACACGATGCAGGTGGGGGCTCCGGTGCAGAGATCGTTCTCCGTAGTGGCGCGAGCAGACCCGCGAGGCCCCAGGAGGATGCCGAGAGCCAGCATCAGCGCGAGCGCCCGCGCCGGGAGCCATCGCTCGTCGACATGCCGCAGGTCCATCGGGGTTCCTCCAGGGCCGAGTCGTACGGCACGAGGCACGCACGGGCCGCGCTTCGCGCTACACCGCGTGCAGCGTCACAGGCAAGAGTGAAGTGACACCGGACGTCTGCCTCGAGGGTCGAAGGTCGAGGCGGGACGTCGCGGAGTGAGGACTCACGCGTTGGGGTGGCCCGAGCGGGCCGGTGGAAGGGAAGGAGCTGTCCGTCATGAGAATCGGCATCGACCTGGGCGGAACGAAAATCGAAGGCGTCGTGCTCGACGACCGCCACCGCGTCGTCCGCCGTGAGCGCATCCCAACCGAACGCGACGGCGGGTACGACCACGTGCTCGAGCGAATCGCCAGCCTGGTCGACGCGCTCCGATCGCTCGCCCCCGACGTGACTCGTGTCGGGATCGGAACCCCGGGCTCCGTGTCGACGCGGACCGGGCTCCTCAAGAACTCGAATACTCTATGCTTGAATGGCCAGCCCGTCCGCGAGGATCTCGGCAAACGCCTCGGTCTCGACGTGGCGATCGAGAACGATGCGAACTGCTTCGCACTCGCGGAATCCCGCGTTGGTGCCGCGCGCGACCACACGGTGGCCTTCGGCGTCATTCTCGGAACGGGCGTTGGCGGTGGCGTCGTTCACCGTGGCGAGATCTGGCGTGGGCCCAACCACGTCGGCGGGGAGTGGGGACACCATCGCATCTCCACCGACGGACCAGAGTGCTACTGCGGCCGGCGGGGCTGCGTCGAAACCTTCCTCGCCGGACCTCGCCTGGAGGCACGTCATGCCGCCCTCGGGGGAGACACGATCTCCGCCGCAGAGATCTCGCGCCGCGCGGCCACGGGCGACGTGCTCGCCGTCCGAGTCCTCGACGAATGGGTCGAAGTCCTCGGACGCGCGCTCGCCAACGTCGTCAATGTGCTGGACCCGGACGTCATCGTGCTCGGTGGCGGCCTCTCGAACCTCGACGATCTCGCGGCCCGCGCGACCGAGGCGGTGGCACGCTGGGTGTTCAATGACGAGTTGCGCACGCGCATCGTACGCCACCAACTCGGCGACTCGGCCGGGGTGATCGGGGCGGCGCTACTGGCTTGACGCACGCCCAACACTCGCGTCGGGCATGCGCAGAATTGTCCACTCCTGTCCAAGTCGTGCATCGTGCATTGCGCGGCGCCCGGGCCGGCTGGTACTCGTCGGAATCTCACGCTGGAGGAGATCGTCGTATGCGCCGCTTTGGATCTTCGTGGATGGCCCGCCGGCCCGCCATTGCAATCGCCGTTCTCTGCGCCGTCCTGGGTGCCGCTCGCTCACCCGCCTCCGCTGAACTCAAGCCGGGCGACACACTCGACGCCAAGACCTGGGAGCAGGCGAAGGGGATGATGTCCGACGAGATCCTCGAGAAGTACAGGACGGGTCAGTACGCCTCGCCGATCGGCGACTTCAAGCCGGGTGTGGTCTATGCGCTCGACCCGAGCTTCCTCGAGGCCACCAGGAAGAATGCCGGGAAGTACAAGATCGACGAGAACGGCTCGGTGGTCGACGCGACTACCGGCAAGATCCCCGATCACACCTTCGGCGCGCCGTTTCCCGACCTCGATCCCAAGGACCCCCAGATCGCGCTGAAGGTGTTGTGGAACTACGAGTACGCCTATTGGTCGAACGGCTCGAACCGGATCAATTCCCTCTTGATGTGGCTGAATCCGAGTTCCAAGTCGCCCGAGCGCGCCGTGTCGCTTCAGTCGGTGGCCAAGATCTACGAGGGCACCCGATTCCCGGACGAGAACCCGAACCAGTTCAGCCGCCTCGACCGCAACCTCCTCCTCTCTCCCTCCGACGTGTATGGCACGGCTTCGCTCGGCTGGCGCTACAAGGATGCGGGGAAGCGCGACTCACAGTGGGCCTACGTTCCAGCGCTGCGCCGCGTACGCGCAGTGAGCCCGTCCAATCGCTCCGACGGCGTCTTCGGATCGGAAATGACCCAGGACGACGGCTTCAACGGCTTCGACGGCAAGCCCGAGGACTTCACCTACAAGATGCTCGGCGTGCGCGACGAGTACATGCCCTTCTCGCCCGAAGCGCTCGAGGGGAAAGTGGTATTGATGCCCAACCCGAGCGGTCAGGGCTGGGACGTCACCACACCCGAGTCGCGCTACGGCTTTCGACAAGAAGGATGGACGGGCGCACCGTGGTTCCCGCTCGACAACACGCTGGTCAAGCGGCCGGTCTGGGTCATCGAAGCCACGCCGAAGGATCCCTACTATCTCTACGGCAAGGTGATCTTTACCGTGGACCGCGAGACGTACAAGGTCGCCAACGTCGTCAAATATGACTGGAAGGGGGTGCCGACGCAGATCTTCATCCGCGGAATCTCCTTCGGCCAGGCCGGTGACGGGTACCGCTACGTGAACTTGATCGGCGGTGGCAAGGGCGGTGCGTTCGCCGAGAGCCTACGCAACAATCGCGCTACCGCCGCCGACCCGAACGTCCCGGGCACAAAGAGCGAGCACGATCTCAAGCTCAAGTTCAACGAGTTCGAGCAGGAGACCCT
>CAZNSL010000165.1:0-9113 GCA_964574975.1 uncultured Alcaligenaceae bacterium
TGCGGTGCTGATCGGCCTACTGCTCCCCGCGGTTCAGAAAGTACGCGAATCTGCCAACCGAACCAAGTGCCATAATAACCTCAAACAGATCGGTCTCGCATTCCACAACTACCACACCAACCACGGGATGTTCCCGCCCGGCTACAGCTCGCGGTGCAATACGGAAAATGGCCCCGGACTTGGCCCCGGTTGGGGCTGGGCCGCGTACTTGCTGCCGTACGTTGAACAGGATCCGCTCTTCCGCACGATCGATACGAAACTCGACGTAGTCGCGCCGGCCAACTCTGCAGCCCGTACGACCGTCGTATCGCTGTTCCGTTGCCCGTCGGACGATCCGCCTGCATTCGCGTTCTCCGTTTCGTCCGACTCAGGCACCCCAATCTGCGACGTGGCATTTGCCAACTATATCGGCGTCGGCGGCACATTCGAGGTAACGGCGTACCCCGACACGGGGAACGGAGTGCTATTCCGCAACAGCATGGTGCGATTGACCGACATCCTCGACGGCACGAGTAACACACTGTTCGCCGGGGAGCGCGCCTACGCTCAGTCGCCGCAGACGACCTGGGTCGGTGCCGTCACCGGAGCTGTCGTGCCGCCGCTCAACCCGAGCTACGAGGTCGAAGGGCCGCCGGTCCTGGTGCTGACCAACACTGGCACGGCCGCAGACGGCCGCGTGCCCAACAACGCGCTCGATCACGTGGAGGACTCGAACAGCAGGCACCCGCAGGGGGTCAACTTTCTGTTCGGCGACGGGTCGGTTCGCGCGATCCCGAATACAATTCGGCCGGCGCTATGGGAAGCGCTTGGGACGCGCGCCGGTGGCGAAGTTGCGGGCTCTGATTTTTGATCAGCCGGCGGCCGCCATCTCGACGTGCGCCGGTTCTGCCTCGGGCATCCCCTTCGGCAACTTTGCGATCATGACGGAGCAGGGCGCGTTGCGGAGCGTTTGCTCCGCGACCGACCCCATCAGCATCCGCTCCAAGCCGCTGCGGCCATGGGTTCCCATGACGATCAGGTCGATCTGAGCATCGGCGGCGTAGCGGGCGATCTCCGTCGCTGGGTCGCCATCGATCAGGACGTGGCTAACGGGAATGTCGAGGTTCGCAGGCCGAATCTGCTCGAGCTGCGATTGCCAGTACTCCTTTTCGGCCGAGGCGTTCGAGACTGTGCCGTTATCGGTCTTGGGTCCCGAGTAAACGTAAAGTACCGTGAGGCTGGCCCCATGCGTCTCGGCGAGGGCCACGGCGTGGAAGTACGCCTGGTTCGAGTACGACGAGAAATCGGTTGGGTACAAGATCTTCTTGACGTTAACCATGGCCCGCCTCCTTTCGGCCCGCGCCCGGGGCCGGCCGGGCCCGGACGCCCGCCACGCATTGCGGTCGGCCGAACCACCGTCATCATAGTGTCTTTCGCCAGCCGGAGCAATTGCCGAGTCCGGGCGTCATCAATTCAACTCGACGGCCTCTTCCCAGTGCGCGTAGAGCCGTTGAAGGGTCTCCTTGGTGTCCTCGAACTCCTTCATCGTATCGCGCACCGCGTTGGCATCGCGGTACAGGTCGCCGGATGCCAACAGTTGCTCCAGCACTGCCACGCGGGCCTCGTGCGTGGCGATCTCACTCTCCAGGTCGTCGAGTTTGCGAAACGGGAACTGCCGTTTCCTCTTGCCCGTACTCGGTGGCGTGAGAGCTGGCTTTGCCAGTACCTTTTTGCGTTCGGTTTTCTCGACCTCGGCCGCTGTCTGTTGCGCCCGCAGCCGCTCGTAGGTGTCGTAGTTACCGTACACAACCTGGACTTGGCCGCCCTCGAAGACGATGAGCAAGTCAGCGACTTGATTCAGGAAATAACGGTCGTGACTGACGACGATTGCCGATCCCTCGAAATCGCGTAGCGCCTCCTCGAGCGCATCGCACGCCCAAATATCGAGGTGGTTCGTCGGCTCGTCGAGGACCAGTACGTTGACCTCGGTGGCGACCAGACGTGCCAGCGCGACGCGGCTCCGTTCGCCGCCGGACAAATCGCCGACCTTTTGGAACACCTGTTGGCCCGTGAGGCCGAAGCGACCGAGTAAATCGCGCATCATCTGCTCGGTGATCGATGGGTCCGGTTCCGGCCAGACGGCTTGCAGCACCGTCTTGTCGTCTGCCACCATCGTCAGGTGCTGGTCGAAGTAGCCGAACGTCGCGTGTTGGCCGCGGGTCACCGCGCCGGAGTCGGGAGATTCCTGGCCGATGAGCACTCGCAGGAGCGTCGTCTTGCCGCACCCGTTTGGCCCCATGATGCCCAGCCGCTTGCCGCGCGGCAGGGCTAGACTCAGGCGTTCGAACAGCGGCCGGTCGTAGCCCTTGCTCAGCTCGTCGGCGCGGACCACGACATCGCCGGCTCGCTTGACCTCGGGAAAGTGCATTCGTGGGGACTCGATCATCGTTGGGCGTTCGAGTCGGACCAGCTTGTCGAGCGTCTTTTGCCGCGATTGCGCTTGTTTGGCTAATTGCCCGTAGTGGACGCGGCGGATGTACTCCTCCTGTTTTTCGACGAACTCCCGCTGCGACTCCCACGCCTTGAGTTCGTGTTCGTACCGCTCGCGGCGGAGGCGGACGTACTGATCGAAGTTACCGGGGAACGAACGAATTTGCCGCTGGTGCAACTCGAACACCTTGGTGACGACTCGGTTGAGAAAGTAGCGGTCGTGGCTGACGATCAACATCGCCTGCGGCAGCCCGGCGAGGTAACCCTCCAGCCAGCGTGTCGCGTCGATGTCCAGGTGGTTACTCGGTTCGTCGAGCAGTAGCACGTCCGGGGCCGAGAGCAACAGCTTCGCCAGCAGCAACCGGCGTTGCTGCCCACCGCTGAACGATGCGAGCGGCCGGTCGTATTCGTCGGGCCCGAAGCCGAGTCCACCCAGAACCTGTTCGACTTTGTGATCGATCGTGTAGGCATCTTGGTGGTGCAACAGTTCCGTGAGCCGGTCGTAGCGAGCTGCGAGCGATTTGCGTTCGGCCTCGTCGGTGGCGGTGGCGAGCTTTTCGGCCGTCGCGACCATGTCGGCTTGAGCAGCGAGTACATCGTCGAGAGCGTTTTTCGCTTCCTCGAACAGGGTGCGCGTCGAGGACAGGTCGGGGTGCTGCTGTAGCAGTCCGAGGCGCCCGCCGGCGTGCAAACGCACCTCGCCAGCGTCGGGTGTGTCGAGGCCTGCGAGAATGCGAAGCAGCGTCGTCTTGCCGGCACCGTTCGGCCCGACCAGGCCGACGCGCTCGCCGTTGAACAGCTCGAAGGACACGTCCTCGAACAGGGGCACCGCATGGAACCCGCGGGTCAGCCCGGAACAGCTCAGGAGCAACATAGCAGGTAGGATAGCCACACTGCCGGTCGCGGCAAAGTCGAGGGTTGTGCACAAAAAACGCTTCGTGCGTAAGGGTCGCGGCCGTAGGATGTACTAACAATAGATGCCCGGGCATTTTGACGCCGGCTTGGGCCTCGCCTACAATCGGATAACTTCGGTTCCCACAACCCCGGCAACACCCATGAGTTGGCTGACGGCCATCCCGGTCTACAACGAGGCGAAGTACCTCCGCACCGTGCTCAACGAGGTTCGGAAGTATTCGCCCGACATCCTCGTGGTCAACGACGGCTCGACCGACGATACCGGCAAGCTGCTGGCAACCGAGTCGGGCATCCGCGTTGTCGCGCATCCGCAAAACCGCGGCTACGGTGCAGCCCTGGCAACGGCGTTCGACTACGCCGTCGACCACGGCTACGACGTACTCGTCACCATGGACTGCGATGGCCAGCACGAGCCGTCGCGCATTCCGGTCTTGCTCGAAGCGCTCAGCGAGGTAGACATCGTCAGCGGCAGCCGTTACTTGCGCGACTTTCGACAGAACACGCCGGTGCCGGAAGAACGGCTGCGGATCAATCGCCAGATCACGGCCGAGATCAACG
The DNA here is from genome assembly GCA_964574975.1 of uncultured Alcaligenaceae bacterium. Lineage (GTDB taxonomy): Bacteria > Planctomycetota > Planctomycetia > Gemmatales > Gemmataceae > JAXMAS01. Next base: position 3,943 of record CAZNSL010000165.1, read on the forward strand.
CACGCTACGGCCTCGACATCACCGACGCGTTTTGCGGCTTCAAGGCATATCGCCGCTCCGCGCTGGAGCGACTGCGGGTAACGGAAACTGGCTGGGGCATGCCGCTGCAATTGTGGGTGCAAGCGTCGCGACTAGGGCTGCGGGTGCGCGAAGTCGGCGTGCCGCGGCTGTACCTCGACCCGAATCGGGCGTTCGGTGGCGTTATGAACGATTCGGAGCAGCGGTTGGCCTACTACCGCCGCGTTCTCGACGACGCCGAGGCGGCGTGGAACGTGGCACAGTCGGCCGACGCGCTTTCGGCATGTTGGGGGAGCTGTTCGTGAGTTTGCCCCGGTTGCGCGCTCCGGCCGAGAACGGTGGCATGCTGGCGGTCCCACCGCTCGCCGAAGCCGGCGAGTTAATCGCGTCGAACCAGAAAGTACTCCAACGGATCTCCACCGCGAACTCTGACGTCCGCCGCGAAATCGCCCAGCAACTCATCGACGACCCGGTACGGCACGGTGCGGCACAGCTGTACGTCGTGGGCGGGCATCAGCCGGAGTTATTCCACCCCGGCGTATGGCTGAAGAACTTCGCCATCCAACGCTTAGCGGTGGACTGCTCGGCGACGCCAATCAACATCGTCGTCGATAACGATACCCTGAAATCGCCGTCGATCCGCGTTCCCCTAGGGGTTGGCTCGTCGAGCCCGACCGACGTTCGTCTCACGACGCTCGCCTTCGACATTGCTGGCGGCGAAGTGCCGTTCGAGGAACGCCCCATCCGCGACCAAGCGACTTTCGAGAGTTTCGGCGACCGATTGGCCGAAGCGACCCGCGACTGGCCTTTCGAGCCGATGGGCGTGCGCTTCTGGCCGCGCGTCGTCGCACAGGCCGCACGAACCGATAACCTGGGCGAGTGTCTGGCGGCAGCGCGCCGCTGCGTCGAGCGCGAGTGGGGCGTGATCAACGGCGAGGTGCCGACTTCACGTCTAGCTAACACCGCAACATTTCGGTCGTTTGCCGCGACTGTCCTGACCGATCTGGTAGCGTTTCACACGGCTTACAACACCTGCGTCGCAGAGTTCCGCCGCACCCACCACATACGCAGCCGCAATCACCCTGTCCCCGACTTAGGGCGCGATGGCGATTGGCTGGAGACGCCGTTCTGGGGATGGCGTGCCGGGGCAGAACGCCGAGGCCGATTATTCGCGCGTCGCACCGGCCGCCACATCGAGTTGCGAGCGGCCGGCGAAGCGTGGACCGAGGTCGCCAGCGACGGTATTTCCGACGGATTACAACTGCTTGAAGCACAGGAGTACAAACTTCGTCCACGGGCGCTGACGTTGACGATGTACGTGCGTCTGTTCCTGGCCGACCTATTCGTCCACGGCATTGGCGGCGGCAAGTATGACGAGTTGACGGACGCGATCATCGCCAGGTACTTCCACCTGTCGCCGCCAGCCTACCTGGTCTTCACGGGAACGCTCCGCATTCCGTTCGATGGCTACGATTCTAAGGTGGACGACTTGCACCGGCTTAAAAGACTGGCCCGCGACCTGCGCTGGAACCCGCAACGCTACCTGCATCCCGGCCAGGGCCGCGAAAGCCTGCTGAATCGTCACCGTGAGCTGCAAACGGCCAACCCGATACAGGGCGACGAACGACGGGATCGCTACTTGAAATTGCGCGAAGTGAAAGAACGGCTCACCCTGCCAGTGTCCGTGCAACTCGCGGAGGTCGAAGCACGGATCGCCATCGCAAACGCCGAAGTCGCGGCTAACGCTGTCCTGCGCCGCCGCGACTACTCGTTCGTGTTATTTCCGATGGACGCCCTGCGGGATTGGCTCACTTCCGTAGCGGTCCCACCAACTTGGACACCTCATCCAGTACAGCTTTGACGGCAGCGTCGTCGAGCGGCTTGTCGCCACCGAGGTCGAAGCGCGCCTTGACCATCTGGTTGCCGTCGTAGACCAGGACCGTGACGGGTGTCTCGGACCCAATCCCGAAGAGCTTCGTTCGTGGGCTGTCCGTGAGGTCGATCGCCAGCGGTACGTTTTTGAGCTTGAGCTGCTCGGCGAACGCTTCGATGGCTTTGACCTGAGCGGGGCGTGTTTCGTCCTTGAGGTAGTCGCCCTTGATGCCGAGGAAGACCACGAAGGCGTTGAACCGAGCGTTCTTCTTTTCATCAACCGCGCGGTCGAGAGCCGCAACCAGTTTGGCGAGTGGCTGGTCGGCGGCCGGCGGCGCGGCGCGGCTGAAAATCGCTACGGTCGGTGCCAAGCCGAATTGCGTGATGAAATCGTGGAACTTGCCGACGCGCGAGCGGTCGCCGAGGTTGGCGCGTTCCTCGGACTGCACCACCTCCGGTCCCGATTTAGCCGTCGGGGCCGTCACGACGTAGGCTGGGAACGGCCCTGGCACCCGCTGGCCGGCTTGGACGCCTTTCGATTCCTGAGCACCCAGCGCCGTGACGAGCAGACCCACTCCTACGACACACAACATCCGACGCATGTTCCAATCCTCCGGCGCGTGGACTCCCAACTGTGAGCGTGTCCCCTGACCGTCCGCGTGTCAAGAGAACCTCCGATTGGCCTGCGATGGCAACGTGACCGCGGCGGTTGCGACCCCTCAAAACGACAAACCCCCGGCCCAAGGCGGCCGGGGGTCGCGGAGGTCTCGGATGCTGTAGCAGTTGTGCCGATTACTTGCCGGACTTGCTCGCGCACATGGTGCCGCAGCAAATCGGGGTGTTGTTCATCATCACGCAGCAGGTGCAGCCGGCTGCCATCATGGTGGCCATGCACTCGCAGCACGCCTGGATCATCTTGCAGCACTCGGTGTCGCCCGAGGTGCAGGTGATGGTGCAGCCGTCCTTGGTCATCTCGCACTTGCACATGCCCATCGTCAGGCTGCAGCAGCAGACCATCATGCCGTTCATCATGCAGCAGCACGAGCACATGCCGCCCTGGAGCATCATGCAGAGGTTCTGCATCATGCCGCACGCGGTCGCATCGTCGCACTTGCAGGTGATCTTCATACCACCCGACATCTTCTCCATCATCATCGTGCAGCGCGGCACCATGAGCATATTCGTGGGCATGCCCGTGGCATTGCCCATCGTGGTCGGCGACATGCCGCCCATGCCCATGCCGGACATTCCCATGCCCGTGCGATCAACCATCATTGTGTTGGTCATGACGTTCACTCCCTTTGGAACGAGCGCCGGCTAGCCCGTCCATCGGGCGTCCCCCGGCAACGCAAAGGCGGATTATAGCTTCCGGCAATCCGATTGCAACGATTTTGCGGGTTGTAGTGACATTTTCTAGTAGCCGCCACGACGCGGTAGAGTGGTATACTTCAGGAATGGCCAACACGACCAACCCGCTCGTCGGAGTCATCATGGGGTCGCGTTCTGACTGGGAGACGCTACGCCATACCGCACAAACGCTGGATTCGCTTAATGTTACGTACGAGGTGCGCGTCGTATCTGCCCACCGAACGCCCGATTTGCTCTTCGAATACGCCGGATCGGCGGTCGCCCGTGGTTTGGAGGTCTTGATCGCTGGAGCGGGTGGTGCCGCTCACCTGCCCGGCATGGTAGCCGCGAAAACTTCGTTGCCCGTCCTCGGAGTACCCGTGGAATCTGCCGTCCTACGTGGCGTCGATTCGCTCTTATCCATCGTGCAAATGCCTGCGGGCATTCCCGTGGGCACATTGGCCATCGGCCGAGCCGGCGCGGTCAATGCGGCCCTTCTCTCGGCAGCGATACTGGGGCTGAAGTACCCCGCGATTCGCTCAGCCGTCGATGCCTTTCGCGCTGCCCAGACCCAGGGTGTATTACAATCGCCCGACCCACGCACAGCGAGTGCGCCATGACCGTCGGTATCCTCGGAGGGGGTCAACTCGGCCGCATGTTGATCCTGGCCGGCGTGCCGCTGGGCTTGCGATTCCGCGTACTCGATCCGGCAAAAGAGGCGGCGACCGACGCCGTCGCCGAACGCGTTACCGGGGAGTACGAGGACTATGCCGCTCTGGCCGAGTTCGTCCGCGGCGTGGATTCTGTGACCTACGAGTTCGAAAACGTGCCGGTGGCCACCGCTCGGTGGCTGGCCGAGCGCGTGCCGGTGTTCCCGCCGCCAGCGGCGCTCGAGGTTGCCCAAGATCGCGTCATCGAGAAGGAGTTCTTCCGTCGTCTCGGAATCCCAGTACCCGAATTCCGTGGCGTCGCAGATTGCAACGAGTACAACGCCGCTCTGTACGCGATTGGGCTGCCGGCCGTCCTCAAGACGTGCCGATTCGGCTACGACGGCAAGGGACAGGCGACACTCCGCACGCCGGCGGATGCGGATGCCGCGTGGAATTTGCTCGGTGGCCGACCGCTCGTACTCGAGCAAATGATCCCGTTCGAGCGAGAATTGTCGCTCGTTGCTGTCCGAGATCGCAACGGCGACACGGTCGCTTACCCACTGGTCCAGAACGAGCATTCCTCGGGCATCCTGGTGACGTCGGTCGCGCCGGCAGATGGGATCGGAACTCTGCAATCCGAGGCCGAGGAGCTGGCCGAGCGGGTACTGACAGCGCTCGACTATGTCGGCACCCTGGCGATCGAATTCTTCGACGTGGGAGGTCGGCTGGTGGCCAATGAGATGGCCCCGCGCGTCCATAACTCCGGGCACTGGACCATCGACGGAGCCGTGACCAGCCAGTTTGCCAACCACCTGCGTGCGGGAGTCGGACTGCCGCTGGGTGATCCGATGGCGCACAGCCAATGCGCGATGCGAAACCTGATTGGATCGCTGCCGCCACCGGCCGCGGTGCTTGCGATTCCGGGAGCGCACTGGCACGACTACGGCAAGTCGCCAAGGGCTGGGCGCAAGGTGGGGCATGTCACCATGACGGCTCCAGATTCGATGACGTTGCAAGCGCGGTTGAGTTGCCTGGATTCGGCGCTGACTCGCTCGTCGACGTGACGATGGCCACGTTCGATTCGGCGATCGAAACGAATGGCTGCACTACCAGCACATTCGTAGGGTGACTTCGTGCCCAGAATGAGGGATCAGCCATGCCGGAGCCGATGTCGCGGCGCAGTCTGACCACCACCGGCGGCCCTGGCCGCGCGCCGAACCGGGCGATGCTCCGCGGTGTCGGGTTCCTCGACGACGACTTCGATCGGCCGATGATCGGCGTCGC